>CAITEM010000181.1 GCA_903891395.1 uncultured Hyphomicrobiales bacterium
CAGTTCGGACTGTTTGAGCTTTCGACCGTCCCGGCGAAGTCGACGCCGGCGATCATCGGGAAGCGGCGCACCACCGGCGCCTTGCCGGTAATGGCGAGTCCGTCTTTGTAATTCACGGTGGAGTAATCGACCGCGACGGTGACGTCGCCGTCCATCAGATTGGCTTCGTCGAAATCGGTCAGCGCGGCCTTGGTGCCGTTCTCCGTCTTCTCGACGACAATCGCCTTGAATGTGCCCACGCGTGCGCTCCCTGGATTTTGGAAGCATTCTTGGCGTGCTTGCGCCAAGGGCGCAAGCGATCAGGCCGGTGCCAACGCCGGACGAACCACTGGCTTCTCGACGATCGGCAGATTGATCAGCGCCGAGGCGACGCCGAAGAACACCGACAACCACCACACCGGATCGTACGAGCCCCAGCGCTCGAACACGAGGCCGCCGAGCAGCACGCCGAGAAAGCCGCCGACCTGGTGGCTGAAAAAGGCGAAACCGAACAGCATGGTCAGCCAGCGCGTGCCGAACATCACCGCAACAAGACCCGACGTTGGCGGCACCGTCGACAGCCACAGCAGTCCGGTGACCGCGCCGAAGATCAAAGTCGCCACGGTCGATGGCGGCGTCAGAATGAAGACGACGATCGAGGCCGCGCGCGCGGAATAGATGATCGACAGGATGTAGCGCTTCGGCATGCGGTTGCCGAGATAGCCGGACGTCAGCGAGCCGACGATATTGAACAGACCGATGACGGCGAGCGTCCAGCCGCCGACCTGCGCGGAGATGCCGCGGTCGAGCAGATAAGACGGCAGATGCACGGTGACGAAGGCGAGCTGGAATCCGCAGGTGAAGAAGCCAATCACCAGCAAAATGTAAGAACGATGGCCGAAGGCTTCGGTCAAAGCCTGCTTCACCGACTGCGTCGCCAGTGGCGCGGGCGCGCCCGCAGGACGCGGCGGCGTTGCCAGCGCCATCGACAGCGGCAGGATCAACAGCAGCACGCCGCTGAAGATCAGCAGCGCGGTTTGCCAGCCGTAGGCATCCATCAACCCAACACCGAGCGGCGAGAACAGGAACTGGCCGAACGAACCGGCGCCGGTGCCGACGCCGAAGGCGATCGAGCGCCACTCTTCCGGCAGCAATTTGCCGAAGCCGCCGATGACGATGGTGAACGAGCTGGCGGAAAGGCCAAAGCCGATGAGCACGCCGGCAGTCAGATCGAGCGTGCCCGGTGTCGTCGAATAACCCATCAGGCCGATACCGGCGGCATAGAGGATCGAGCCAAACGCGAGCACTTTGTTGGTGCCGTATTTGTCGGCGATGGCGCCGGCGAAAGGCTGGCCGACGCCCCACAGCAGATTCTGGATCGCCAGCGCCAGTGCGAAGACGTCGCGGCCCCAGTGGTGGGTCTGCGACATCGGGTTGAGGAAGAAGCCAAGCGATGAGCGCGGCCCGAAGCTGATCATCGCGATCAGGCAGCCGCACACCATGATGACCAGCGGCGTCCGCCAGGTGGCGAGAACCGACTTGTCCGCTGCTGCTGGCATCGACATCGTGACGGCTCCGGAAGGGTAAATCCTGCGCCAAAAGCGAGAGCGCGGAGGCAAAACATAGGTGTTTCGCCCGTCAATCCAAAACGAATATTCGTGATCCAAAACATTCAACCGGCGCATCGGTCGCCCTTAAGCGGCGGACAACGCGCCTTTAGAGCCGCTTAGCCTCGGCTTCGGTGGCCTTGGCATCGCCCCACTTCGGCTCGCCGGCGCCATCGCCCCAGCGCCGCGGCCGATAGAAGATTAGACCGCCAAGGCGGTCCATCTTTTTCATCTCGCCGACCCAATTCGGGTGCGCCCACGAGTCATGATAGTGCGTGGATTTCGCCACCTCGGGCATCCACAGTTTGCCGTCCAGGACATCGCGCGCGATGCGCTGGGCGCGCGACCAGGCATAAGGTTCAGTGATCGGACCCTCATGGCCGTCGCAGGCGAAGGTGAACTGACAGGCCAGCCGCCGGTGGGCGTTCTGATAGACCACGCCGCAGACGTCGTTCGGATAGAACGGCGAGAACACGCGGTTCATGACGACTTGCGCAACGGCAATTTGCGCGCGCACCGGTTCGTCGCGTGCCTCGAAATAAATAGCATTGGCAAGACACTTCTCGGATCTCGGCCGCGTTTTCGCCGTCAGCGCCAGGCGCTCGGCCGGCGATTTCGGCCGCTGATCGGCGCCGGTGACCTGACCCTTGCTGGCGATGCTGTGGCCTTCGGCTTCGTCGCCGATATTCGGCGGCTGCAGCGCCGACAATTTGACGTCGTTATCGCTGCCGCCGCGCAATCCCATGACCACCGGCGCTTCGCCCGGCGCCCAAGGCGCAAGCACTTCCCGCTCCGCGGTCATCGGATCGACGCCGAAGAAGACTTGCCCCGGTTCGCTGCTTGTCGCGCGCGGCGGCGTCAGCGATGCTGATTTGGCGGGCGCCGGATCAGCATCGGGCAGTTCGATGTCCGCGTTCGCAATATCAGGCTCGACGACGCCCGGAAATTCGTAGTCCGAATAAGGCTCGAAACGGCCGCCATCTTTTTTGCCGGGTAAAGCCGCTTCGACCTGAGCGTCCGGGCCTGGCTGAACCGCGGCGACGGGCGGCAGTGGCGGCATCGGCGCGCGCGCGCGCGACAGCAAAGAGTCGTGCTTGGTCCGGCGATTGACCGTCGGGAATTGCAGCGGCGCCGTTGAATCGCCTAAGGGTTCGCGGCCGATCGAGCCGGTGACGTCGCCCGGGTCGAAGTTCGCCAACGCATAGACCGGCGGCGACGGAATCGCCGTGCCGACCGGACGCGGCAGGCTGAACATGGCGGCGTGAATGGTGCCAAACGGCGATGCGATCAGGTGAGCGCGGGCGCGCTGCGCGATTGCCGGCTGGCCCGCCAACAACGCGCCGAGATCCTGAAAGCCGATGGTGCTGGGCAGCAGCGCGAAGACAAATGCGACGGACATAATCCGCGCACGCTTCCTCCGTTGACGCTTCTTCGGAACTGACTTGCGCACGCTCACGCTACACCGCAACAGAACAATGCCAACGCCCGCCGCCGGAGTGGCGACAATGCGACATTGTTTTTTATGGTCTGATTAACCTTGCGAAGCTGTTAATGGGCACCGGCGGCAGCGCCGCGGAGCGGTTGCCACGTAACGCTTCGTCAACACATGCCTGAGCCGAAGGCCGTTGCCCCGGATTCATGCAGCGCAAAGCGAGTCTCGGTTGCCATCGAAGGCCGGAGCAACTGTTTAGAAATTTTTATTAACTATATCGCAATCGTGACCGGCGATTATCGCGGTTACCCCATACCGACGGGCCGGCATGTTTTCATTTTTACTGCCTTCCACCGCCGCAGGCCAAACGGTTCTGCTCGCAGCCGGCTGCCTCGGTGCGCTGCTGTTCGCGGGGTTGTTGTACAATCGGCAAGTCGCGCAATTCAACCGGTTGATGACCGCGGTCGACAACATGTCGCAAGGGCTCAACGTCTTCGACGCGCACGGCCGCATCACGCTGCTCAACCGGCGCTATCTCGAGATGTACAATCTGTCGCCCACGATCGTGAAGCCGGGCACCACGCTTCAGCAATTGCTGCAGGCCCGCAAGGACACTGGCCTGTTCAAGGACGACGTCGAGCCTTATTGCCGCAAGATCATCGAAGAGATGACGCAGGGCAAGGCAATGTTTCACTACGTCCAGGCCAGCGACGGACGCATCGTGCTCGCCAAAAATCAGCCGATGCCGGGCGGCGGCTGGGTTTCGACCCACGAAGACGTCACCGAGCAACGCAGCGCCGAGCAGGAGCGCGCCGCGATCCGCGACCAGGAGCAGCGCCGCGGCATCATCGACACCGCGATCACCAGCTTCCGCCCGCAGGTGGAGGCGCTGCTGTCCAGCGTCAGCGCCAGCGCGACCGCGATGCGCGCGACCGCCAGCGCCTTGTTCGGCTCGTCCCAACAGACGTCGCAGCGCGCCGAAAGCGCGGTGCATGCCTTCCACGAAGCCTCCGCCAACGTCGAGACCGCGGCGGTCGCGGCAGATGAACTGTCGCACTCGATCGCCGAAATCAGCCGTCAGCTCACCCACACCAACAGCGTGGTCGAGCTTGCGACCGGCGAAGCGCGCGCCACCGACGACGAAATCGCCGGACTTGCCAAAGGCGCGCAAAAGATCGGCGACGTCATCAAATTGATCCGCGACATCGCCGGGCAGACTAATCTCCTTGCGCTCAACGCCACCATTGAAGCGGCGCGCGCCGGCGAAGCCGGCCGTGGTTTTGCGGTGGTCGCCTCGGAGGTCAAATCGCTGGCGGTGCAGACCGCCAAGGCGACCGAGGACATCGCCAATCACATCATGGGCGTGCAGAGTTCGACGGCTGGCGCGGTCGACGCGATCCGCCAGATCGCCGCGCGCATGCAGGAAATCAACCAATTCACGTCGGCGGTCGCGGTCGCCGTCGAACAGCAGAACGCGGCAACCGGCGAGATCTCGCACAACGTCGCCAGCGCCGCGCAAGGCACCGGTCACGTCGTCGAAGTGCTGGGTGAAGTGTCAGGCGCGGCGACCGAAACCCGCGCCTCGGCGGAGATCGTGCGCGACGCGTCGGCGACGGTGGAAGAAGCTGTCTCCAAACTGCGGCTTGAGGTCGAGGACTTCCTCACCAAAGTCGCGGTTTAAACCGCCTCAGAAGATCCGCAGCGGCATTCCAGCGGCGACCGGCAAGACAATCATTAACGCCAAGGCAATGACGAAGCCGACGATGCGCGTCTGCGCGCTGATGGGCGGGCCGGCGGCGCCGGAGCGGGCAAAAACCGCGAGTTCAAACAAACCGAACGCGATCAAAACCCAGAAATACGGCGCGACCGCGAAGTCCCGGCTTTGCGGGAACAGCACAATGGCGCCGGCGACCGCTAAGCCGACGATCACCGCGAACCCGAGAAAGATGCGGCCGATATTCATGAAGCCCCCCGGCTTTGCGTTAGCGTTTCGTCAGGCCTGGCTCGCAGCCGTCTTTCCGAGTGCCGCTTGCGCCGCGGCCAGCCGCGCGATCGGCACACGGAACGGCGAACACGACACATAATCGAGCCCGGCTTCATGGCAGAACGCAACCGAGGCCGGATCGCCGCCATGCTCGCCGCAAATACCAACTTTGAGCTTCGGCCGCGCCTTGCGGCCGCGCTCGACGCCAATGCGCACCATTTCGCCGACACCCTGCTGGTCGATCGAGACGAAGGGATCGGCAGGCAGAATATTACGCGCGGTGTAGATGCCGAGGAAGCTGGCGGCGTCGTCGCGCGAGATGCCGAACGTCGTCTGCGTCAGGTCGTTGGTGCCGAACGAGAAAAATTCGGCGCTCTGCGCGATCTCCCCAGCCATCAGGCACGCACGCGGTAGTTCAATCATCGTCCCGACGTCGTAGTCGAGCGTGGCGCCGGTCTCCTGGGACACCGCGTCCGCCATGGCGTCGATGCGCGCCTTGACCAGGTCGAACTCGGCCTTGGTTGCGATCAGCGGCACCATCACTTCTGGCTTTACCGGCTTGCCGGTACGTTTAGCGGCTTCGACCGCCGCCTCGAAAATGGCGCGCGCTTGCATCTCGGCGATTTCGGGATAGGCGATGGCGATGCGGCAGCCGCGGAAGCCGAGCATCGGGTTGAACTCGTGCAGTTCGCGGGCGCGGTCGGCGAGCTTCTTCGGGTCGGCGCCCATCGCGGCGGCAACCTCGGCAATCTCGGCATCGCCGTGCGGCAGGAATTCGTGCAGCGGTGGGTCGAGCAGACGGATGGTGACCGGCCGGCCCTCCATGATGGCGAACAGTTCGACGAAGTCGTTGCGCTGCATCGGCAGCAATTTCGCCAGCGCGGAGCGGCGCGATTTTTCGTCGTCGGACAGGATCATCTCGCGCACCGCCTGGATGCGCTCCTCGTCGAAGAACATATGCTCGGTGCGGCACAGGCCGATGCCTTCGGCGCCAAAGCGCACGGCGGCTTTCGCGTCCGCCGGCGTGTCGGCATTGGCGCGGACACCGAGCTTGCGCACCTTGTCGGCCCAGCCGATCAGCGTCGAAAATTCGCCGGACAGTTCCGGCTGAACCATGTCGACCTTGCCGGCCAGCACCTGGCCGGTCGAACCGTCGACGGTGATGAAGTCGCCTTTTTTGAACGACTGGCCGCCGGCCGTCATCGTCCCCGCGTTGTAGTCGACGCGCAGTGATCCGGCACCGGAGACGCAAGGCTTGCCCATGCCGCGCGCGACCACGGCCGCATGCGAGGTCATGCCGCCGCGCGTGGTCAGAATTCCTTCGGCCGCATGCATGCCATGAATGTCTTCCGGCGACGTCTCGACGCGTACCAGAATGACCTTCTTGCCGTCGGACTTCAGCGTCTCCGCTTCGTCGGACGAGAACACGATCGCGCCGGAGGCCGCACCCGGCGACGCCGGCAGACCGGTCGCGACGATCTTGCGATGCGCGCGCGGATCGATGGTCGGATGCAGCAACTGGTCGAGCGCCAGCGGCTCGATGCGCAGGATGGCTTCGTTCCTGGAGATCAGACCTTCATTGGCCAGTTCGACGGCGATACGCAGCGCCGCCTTGGCGGTGCGCTTGCCGGAGCGGGTTTGCAGCATCCACAGCTTGCCCTGCTCCACCGTGAATTCGAGATCCTGCATGTCGCGGTAGTGCCGCTCCAGCACATTGTAGATGCGCGACAATTCGGCGTAGGCCTTCGGCATCGTCCGTTCCATCGACGGCTTGTCGGAGCCGGCCTCGGTGCGCGCCGCTTCGGAGATTTCCTGCGGCGTGCGGATGCCGGCGACGACGTCCTCGCCCTGCGCGTTGATGAGGAACTCGCC
>CAITEM010000182.1 GCA_903891395.1 uncultured Hyphomicrobiales bacterium
CGGGAGGTTGGCAGTGGACGCACCACTCGCCAACCGGGTCAGATCCGGAAGGAAGCAGCCCTAACGAGCACGGACGGGTCGCTCGTCAGCCTCCCCCCTATTTTTTCCGCGAGCGAAGCGTTGAACTCGGGCGCCGCGCGCGGATCAAGCGCGTTGGCGCGCGTCTTCGACGCAATACGGGCGGATGGCACGATGAGCGAGCCGACGAAAACTCCGGAACCGACCCCAAAGCTTGAACAAAGCCTGGGCCTCGACCTCGGGGGCGCTGCCGCCGAAGGCGGCGGCTATCGCGTGCTTGCCCGCAAATACCGCCCCGCCAGTTTCGACGACCTGATCGGCCAGGATGCGATGGTGCGCACCATCTCGAACGCGTTCGAGAGCGGCCGTATTCCGCAGGCCTGGGTGCTGACCGGCGTGCGCGGTGTCGGCAAGACCACGACGGCGCGCATTCTCGCCCGCGCGCTGAATTACGAATTGCCGGACGGTTCGGTGACCGGACCGACCATCCACATGCCGGTGATGGGCGTGCACTGCCAGGCCATCATCGAAAGCCGGCATATCGACGTTCTTGAGATGGATGCGGCCTCGCATAACAGCGTCGAAGACGTGCGCCAGATCAATGACGCCGTGCGCTATGCCCCGGTGTCGGCGCGCTACAAAGTCTACATCCTCGATGAAGTGCACATGCGGTCGGGCGCCGCATTCAACGCGTTGCTCAAGACGCTGGAAGAGCCGCCGCCGCACGCCAAGTTCATTTTCGCCACCACCGAAATCCGCAAGGTGCCGGTGACGGTGCTGTCGCGCTGTCAGCGTTTCGATCTGCGCCGCGTCGACGCCGCGATGTTGGTCAAGCACCTCGAAGGCATCGCCGCCAAGGAAAGCATCGAGACCGAACCCGCGGCGCTGGCATTGATCGCGCGCGCCGCCGAAGGCTCTGTCCGCGATTCACTGTCTTTGTTCGATCAGGCCATCGCTCATGCTGCGGGGCCTGTGCGCGCCGAAGACGTGCGGCAGATGCTGGGCCTCGCCGACCGCGTCCGCGTCGTCGATTTGTTCGAATCGCTGATGAAAGGCGACGTCGCGGCGGCCCTCACCGAACTGCGCGCGCAATACGACATCGGCGCCGATCCGGGGGTGATCCTGAGCGATCTTGCCGAGTTCACGCATTTTGTGACGCGGGTCAAAGTCGTGCCGAACGTCGCCGACGACGTGTCGCTATCGGAAGCCGAGCGCAAACGCGGCCGCGAATTCGCCACGCAATTGTCGATGCGGGTGCTGTCGCGCACCTGGCAGATGCTGCTCAAGGGCGTCGGCGAAGTGCAGTCGTCCGGCCGGCCGGTGGCCGCCGCCGAAATGGTGCTGGTGCGTATTGCCTACGCCGCCGATCTGCCGACGCCGGACGAAGTCGTGCGCTCGATCAGCGAAGGCGGCGATGCGCCGTCTCGCCCGGCCGGCAACGGCGGCGGTGTCGCGGCGCCGACCACGACGCAGAGCTTCACCCGTTACGACGCGCCGCGCGGATCGTCACGCTCGCAGGCGGCCACGTCGCCGCGCCCGGCCGAAGATCCGGTGGCGCAGCTCGGCGTTTCAGAAGCCGCGGCGCCGACGTTGCAGATCGGCAGCTTCGAGGAGATCATTGCGCTGGCGCAAGACAAGCGCGACATCACCATGAAGATGGCGCTGGAGCGCGACGTGCGGCTGGTGCGTTGCGAGGACGGCCAGCTCGAGCTTGCGGTGCTGCCGAACGCTCCGAAGACGCTGGTGCACGACCTGCAGAGCAAGCTGACCGCCTGGACCGGCAAGCGCTGGATCGTCGTGGTCTCCAAAGAGCAGGGCGCGCCGACGTTGCGCGCGCAAGCCGACGCGCGGCAGAGCGAACTCGAAGAGGACGTGCAGAGCGATCCGCTGGTGCAGGCCGTGCTGGACCGTTTTCCCGGCGCC
>CAITEM010000183.1 GCA_903891395.1 uncultured Hyphomicrobiales bacterium
CTTTCGTCCTTTTGCATGGCAGCAAAAAAGATCGCCTTGCGGCCGATCTTGCCATCTAAAGAGCTGGTGAAGCGTTCAAATCCTTCCACGTTGCATTGCAAAGCGGCGTTTGGGGCCTGCGGCATTCTGGCAACGTCGTGAGCGGTATTATGTATACACGTATTTGTATTTTGAATTAGGCTTGCCCTGTAGGGACGACTGCCGAGCCAGCGATCAGACTGGACATGGGCAGGAAACACTCAGGGGAGTATTTCAAATGGCTATCGCAAGCACTGCCGTGTCCGCGCGTGCGTCCGAGTTGACGCGCTGGGGTCAATTGATCATCGGCGTCATCTGCATGGTGATGATCGCCAACCTGCAATATGGCTGGACGTTCTTCGTTCCCGATATTCAGAAGACGTTCGGCTGGGATCGCGCTTCCATTCAAGTCGCCTTTACGCTCTTCGTCTTGTTCGAGACTTGGCTGGTGCCGATCGAAGGTTGGTTCGTCGACAAATATGGCCCAAAGATCGTTATCTTTTTCGGCGGCGTGCTGTGCGGCATCGGTTGGGTCATGAACTCCTATGCTGGCACCTTGAGCGCGTACTACGCCGCGCAAATCATCGCCGGCATCGGCGCCGGTGCGGTTTACGGTACCTGCATCGGCACGGCGCTGAAGTGGTTTCCGGACAAGCGCGGTCTGGCCGCCGGCATTACAGCCGCAGGCTTTGGTGCCGGTTCGGCGCTGACCGTCGCGCCGATCCAGGCCATGATCGCTACAAGCGGTTTCCAGGCGACGTTTTTCAACTTCGGCATCGGCCAGGGCATCATCGTTTGCGTTCTCGCCTTCTTCATGAACGTACCGAAGCCGGGGCAGGTGCCTGACACCACGCGCAACACCAAGGTCATCCAGAACACCCGTCAGTTCGGACCGAACGAAATCATCGGGCCGACCAATCTGTGGATCATTGGCTCGGTGATTGCGCTGGTGGGCGGCCTGGGTCTATGGGCCATCGGCCAGCAGTTTTACATTCCGCTGGCGCTCGCCATCCTGATCTTTGTCTATGGCGGCTACACCATCGGCACCCGCGGCCAGCCGATCTTCATGCTGATGTACTTCATGTTCGTGATCGTCGGCGCCGGCGGTCTGATGGTGACCGCCAATCTTGCGCCGATCTCGCAAGATCTGAAGATCGCCGGCGTGCCGGTGAGTCTGTTCGGCCTGACCATGACGGCGCTGACATTCGCCGCCACGCTCGACCGCATCCTCAACGGCTTGACCCGTCCATTCTTCGGCTGGGTGTCCGACCATATCGGGCGTGAAAACACGATGTTCATCGCCTTCTTTATCGAAGGCATCGGCATCTTCGCGCTCTATCTGTTCGGCAATCACCCGTTGATGTTCGTCATTTTGAGCGGCCTGGTGTTCTTCGCTTGGGGTGAGATCTACAGTCTCTTCCCATCGACCTGCACCGATACGTTCGGCTCCAAGTTCGCCACCACCAACGCCGGTCTGCTCTACACGGCGAAGGGAACGGCGGCGCTACTGGTGCCTTACACAAACCAAATCCAGAAGCTCACGGGTAGCTGGGACATGGTTTTCATCATTGCCGCGGGCTTCAACATTCTCGCCGCGGTGCTGGCCATCGCGGTCTTAAAACCCTGGCGCGTGAAGATGATCGCCAAGGGCTGACCGACCCGCGCTTGAAACACCGCTCGTCGCGAAGGCGGCGGGCGGTTTTTCCTTCTGGTGCATCGCAGCATAGCTGCGTGCAGAAAACACATCGATGGCGGTTGCGCCGTCCTTTGTGCCTGGCATATTGTATACCAGTATGAATAGTCGCGTCCGTACCCCTCGTAGCGTCAGTTTGGTTGCCCGCCGTCTCGAAGCGGCCGGCGCACCGATTCGTCCGCAGCCGGCGCTGGCCCCCATCGATGTCACGCCGAGCTTCAAGCACAAAGCCTACACCGCGCTGAAGAACGCCATCGTGGCGATGGATATCTATCGCAGCCGCGAGGACATTCGCCTCGACGAGCGCAAACTGGCGCAGGATTTTGGTATCAGCCGCACACCGGTGCGCGAGGCCATGGCCCAGCTCGAAAGCGAAGGCTTCGTGCGGCTGGTGCCGCGCCGCGGCATCTATGTGGTGCGCAAGACCAAGCGCGAAGTCATCGAGATGATCACGGCCTGGGCGGCGCTGGAAAGCATGGCCGCCCGCCTGATCACGCAGACGGCGACCGCCGATCAGATCGCCGGCCTGCGCAAGATGTTCACGACCTTCGAGGGCGACAAGGTGCGCGCGCACCTCGATGAGTATTCCGAGGTCAATATCGAATTCCACCAGAGCATCATCAAGTTGAGCGGCAACCGTGTGCTGATCGATCTCGCGGAAAATTTATTTACCCACATGCGCATGATCCGGCGCAAGACCATCGTCGAGCAGGATCGCGCCGACAGGTCGATGCGCGATCACATGAACATCATCGAGGCTCTCGAGGCGCGATCGACCGATCGCGCTGAAGAACTTGTCCGTGACCACGCGCTCGGCTTGGCCGATCACGTGGCAAAATTCGCCGACTATCTGGATTGAGAAGAGGAAAACGCGAATGGCTGAAGCTGCAGTGAAGACCAACCCCGCGCCCGACGCGGAAGAGCGGGAACTGACCGACGGCTTCAATCTCATCATCGATGCGCTGAAGCTCAATGGCTTGACCACGATCTACGGCGTGCCGGGCATCCCGATCACCGATTTTGGACGCATGGCGCAGGCTGCGGGCATCCGAGTCCTGTCCTTCCGTCATGAACAGAACGCCGGCTACGCCGCCTCGATCGCGGGTTTCCTGACCAAAAAACCCGGCGTCTGCCTCACGGTGTCGGCGCCGGGCTTCCTCAACGGCCTGACCGCGTTGGCGCATGCCACCACCAACTGCTTCCCGATGATCCTGATTTCCGGCTCGTCCGAGCGCGAGATCGTCGATCTGCAGCAGGGCGATTACGAGGAAATGGACCAGCTCGCCATCGCCAAGCCGCTGTGCAAGGCGGCGTTCCGTGTGCTGCACGCCGCCGACATCGGTATCGGTGTGGCGCGCGCGATCCGCGCGGCAGTTTCGGGCCGTCCCGGCGGCGTCTATCTCGATTTGCCGGCCAAGCTGTTCGGTCAGGTGATGGATGCCGAAGCCGGTCAGAAGTCGCTGGTGAAAGTCATCGACGCCGCGCCGGCTCAGTTGCCCGCGCCGGATTCGATCAAACGCGCGCTCGACGTCCTGAAATCCGCGAAAAAGCCGCTGATCATTCTCGGCAAGGGCGCGGCCTACGCGCAGGCCGACGACGCGATCCGCTCCTTCGTCGAAAAAAGCGGCATTCCCTTCCTGCCGATGAGCATGGCCAAAGGCCTGTTGCCCGACACCCATCCGCAATGCGCGGGCGCGGCGCGTTCGACTGTGTTGAAGGACAGCGACGTCGTTCTGCTGATCGGCGCGCGGTTGAACTGGCTGCTGTCGCACGGCAAAGGCAAGAGCTGGGGTGACGCGCCGAAAAAATTCATCCAGATCGACATCGAGCCGAAGGAAATGGACTCGAACGTCGAGATTGTCGCGCCGGTTGTTGGCGATATCGGCTCCTGCGTGAATGCGCTGCTGGCCGGCATGGGCCAGTGGCCGTCGCCGCCGGCCGAATGGGTCAACGCGGTCAAGACCAAGCGCGACGACAACGTCGCCAAAATGGCGCCGCGCCTGATGAACAACAACGTGCCAATGGACTACCACGGCGCGCTCGGCGTTCTCCGTACCGTCATCAAAGAACGGCCGGACGCCATGCTGGTCAACGAAGGCGCCAACACCCTCGATCTCGCGCGCGGCATCATCGACCTGTATCAGCCGCGCAAGCGTATCGACGTCGGCACCTGGGGCATCATGGGCATCGGCATGGGTTACGCCATTGCCGCGGCGGTCGAAACCGGCAAGCCGGTACTCTGCGTTGAAGGTGACTCGGCTTTCGGCTTCTCCGGCATGGAGGTCGAGACGATCTGCCGCTACAACCTGCCGGTCTGCATCGTGATCTTCAACAA
>CAITEM010000184.1 GCA_903891395.1 uncultured Hyphomicrobiales bacterium
GCGCTTCTTCCTCAAGCATGATCGGAATGCCGTCGCGAATCGGGAAGGCGAGCTTCGCCTTGCGCGAGATCAATTCCTGCCGGGCGGCGTCGTATTCGAGCACGCCCTTTGTCAGCGGGCAGACCAGAATTTCCAGCAGTTTCGGATCGACGCTGTCGGCGGAGCGTTCGGTCGGCGGGACGGTGGACATGGCAAAACTCCCCGGCAATTGGCCGGCTTTATAGCACGGCGCGGGAGCTATTGTAGCTGCGGTTCGCCTTCAATGTTCTTCTTGGCGAGTTCAATTTCCGTGATGGCGACCAGCAATTCGGCGCGGGTTTTCAGGTCCGGCGCTTCCAGCAAAGCCTGCTTTTCCGGCGGTCCGTAAGGCGCCATCATCGACAGCGCATTCACCAGAGCCTCGTTCGGCGCCTTCTCGATGTCGTCCCAATCGGCCTTCAGGTCATTCGCCGACATGAAATCGGTCAGCGCTTGCAGCACCGCCTTGCGATCGACGTCGTCCTCGCCTTTGCGCGCGATGAAGTCGTCGGCGAAGGGGGCGAACGTGACTTTCGCCTGACGGTACTCGGTGTTGGCGTCCAGCTCTTCTTCGACCTTGAAGCGCGCGACGCCGGTGAGTTCCAGGAGATAACGGCCGTCGCCGCTCTCGGCGAGTTGGGTGATGCGGCCGACGCAGCCGATCTTGTAGAGCGCCGGTTGGTCCGCCGAGCCGGTGTGTGACGGATCGGGCTGGATCATGCCGATCAGGCGATGGCCGTCCCGGAAGGCGTCGTCGATCATGGCGAGGTAGCGCGGTTCGAAAATGTTGAGCGGCATCTGTCCGCGCGGCAACAGCAGCGCGCCCGGCAACGGGAAAAGCGGGATCGTGCCCGGCAGTTCGATCGGCCCGCGATAGTCGGCGTTCATCGGCATTGCGATTACTCCGTGCGCCAGTGCCGCCGCCGGCGCGAATAGTTACGAAAACAGAATCGACGACAGCTTCTTGCGGCCGTCCAAGGTGGCTTCGTCGGTCGGACCCCAGGCCTCGAAAAACTGCACGAGCTGCTTGCGGGCGCCGTCGTCATCCCATTTACGGTCGCGCTTGATGATCGCAAGCAGATGATCGGCCGCTTCGGTGCGCTTGCCTTGCGCGTTGAGACCGGTGGCGAGATCGAAGCGCGCCTGATGGTCGAGGGGATTGGCGGCAACTTTACGCTCAAGCTCGTCAATTGGCCCGACTTTTTTGGCCTGCTCGGCGACCTCGAGCGCGGCGCGCGCGGCGGCGACGGGGGCTTCGTTGCGCTTTGCCTCGGGCACCAGATCGAGCGTCTTTCTGGCCTGGTCGAGGGCATCGGTCTGCACGTAGCAACGGACAAGACCGGCCAGCGCCGCGACGTTGGCGCCGTCCTGCGTCACCAGTTCGCCGTACAGATTGGCGGCGCCGACAACATCGCCGGCAGCGAGCGCTTCGTCGGCTTCCTTGAGCAAATCGCGTTCCTCGGGCCCCACTTTGCCTTTGGTCAGCCGCTCCAGAAACGCAACCACCTGGCTTTCGGGCAGCGCGCCCATGAAGCCGTCGACCGGCTGGCCGTTGGAAAATGCGATCACGGCAGGGATCGACTGGATGCCCATCTGCCCCGGGATGTCCGGGTGCTTATCGATGTCCATCTTGACCAGCTTGACCTTGCCTTTGGCCGCTTTCACCACCTTTTCCAGGATCGGCGTCAGCTGCTTGCAGGGTCCGCACCACGGCGCCCAGAAGTCCACCAGCACCGGCTGGTGCTTGGATTCCTCGATCACGTCCGTGATGAAAGCCTGCGTGGTCGTGTCCTTGACCGCGCTATCGGCCGCCGCCATTACCCCGCCGTTTCCCAGCATCGCTTTTTATTCCTGGTTCCTAATTTCCGTTTAGATGGGTTATCCGCCCGGCGAATGCAACTTTAACCCGGGTCTGTGGGCAGTCCCGAAATCCGTTCGATCCGTGGGGTGTGGCCGGTCGATTCGAGGAATTTGACCAGATCCTCGCGCGCAATCGAGGTGGTCATGGTGTTGATCAGCGGGTGATAATTGAGGGTGCTGTAGGCCATCATGTCGGCGGCGAGCACGACCGTGACGCGGCCTTCGGTATCGTTGATGGCGCCAAAGGGCGTCACCGAGCCCGGTGTCACCCCCCAGACTTCCAGCAGCAGGTCGGCCGACGCGAAAGAAAAACGGCCGGTGGCGCCGAGCACGCGGTGCAGGCTCTTCAGGTTGATGACGGCGTCTTCCAGCGCCACGACGATGTAAAGCGCGTTTTTCTTGTCCCGCAGGAACAGGTTCTTGGTGTGGGCGCCCGGCATCTCGCCACGCAGGGCGGCGGCCTGCTCAACTGTGAAGACCGGTGGGTGAGTTATGGTCTTGTGCGCGATGCCCAGGGCATCGAGCGCTGCAAATAGCTCGTCAGGCGTTTTGGGCATGCAACATTCAGGTCCGGGCCGGTGTTAGTACCCATAGCTTAGTCGCGCCTGACATTCTTGATCATGCGCCGGGAAAATGAGGTCAAAAATGCTGCGATTTTTGCTGGTTACGGGCCTTTTCGTTGCGGTTTGCGGGACCGGTGCGCGTCCGGCGGCGGCGAATGAGCTGGAAGGTCCCTGGTGTGCCCAGGCGTGGCTGGGCGGCGGCGGCGATATCCGCGACTGCCATTTCCGCACCATCGAAGAGTGCGCGCCGACCGTCATCGCCGGAAATCGCGGTTTTTGCACGCAAAACCCGCGCTGGGCGGGCTGGAACGCGCCGGTGGAACCGGTCCGTCACCACGGCAAGCGCCGCGTCAAGCGCGGATAAAGTCATTCCGCCGGCGGTGGTTGCAATTGCCCCTCGGTATTGGCTATAGGAACGGCTTGGCGGCCGATATCGCTTATTGGTCAAATATCTAACGGATGCGGGTGTAGCTCAGGGGTAGAGCACGACCTTGCCAAGGTCGGGGTCGAGGGTTCGAATCCCTTCGCCCGCTCCAATCTTCGCGCGAGTGGCGCCAAGGTTGGGAAGCCGTTATTTCTCGTCAAATCAGATCAAAAACCCGCCGCCAACGCGCCGCGCGTTCTTGTGTCGGCGGCGCCGACATAAGCCTGCGGTGAGAAGTCGCCTTTGGGCAGGACCTCAATCGAATTCGCTGCGGTCGCTGGGCGGGTTGGTACAATTGCATGGCCGCGCGCGGCCAAGGCGTCGAGGACGGCGGGCGCGAAGCCTGGCTCGACGAACACTCCCTCTGGCTGCCATTGCTGATGCAGACGCGGCCAACTGACCGCCTCGGCCACCGGCATGTGAAAGTCGATGACGTTGACGATCACCTGCAGCACCGCGGTGATGATGCGACTGCCGCCCGGGGAGCCGGTGATCAGAAACGGCTTGCCGTCTTTCAACACGATGGTCGGCGTCATCGACGATAGCGGCCGCTTGTTCGGGCCCGGCAAGTTTGCGGTGTAGCCGACCAGGCCGAAGGCGTTCGAGGCGCCGGGCTTGGCGGTGAAGTCGTCGAGCTCATTGTTGAGCAGTACGCCGGTGCCGTCGGCGATCAGGCCGAGGCCGTAGGAAAAATTCAGCGTGTAGGTGTTCGACACCGCGTTGCCGTCGCGGTCGATGACCGAAAAATGCGTGGTGTTCTTGCCTTCGTTGTCGGCGGGTTTGCCGGGCCGAATGTCGGCCGCCAGCGTCGCCTTGTCGCCGATGGTCGCACGCAAGGACGCGGCGTGGGCCTTTGACGTAAGCCCCAAAACCGGAATCTTGACGGCGTCGGGATCGCCCATGAACACCGCACGGTCCGCATAAGCGCGTTTCATCGCTTCGATCATCAAGTGAAACGTTTTTTCGCCGTGGCCGAGTGTGTAAAGGTCGTCTTGTTCGAGAATGTTCAGCATCTCGATCAGGTGCACGCCGCCGGAAGAAGGCGGCGGCATTGATACAATGTCGTAGCCGCGATAGGTGCCGCGCACGACCGGACGCTCCAGCGCCTGATAATTCTTCAGGTCGTCCTTGGTCATGATGCCGCCGGCCTTGACGACGGCGTCGGCGATGCGCGCGGCGGTGGCGCCTTCGTAAAAGCCGCGCGGGCCGTTTTGCGCGACGGCGCGCAGCGTATCGGCGAGATCGAACTGGATCAGCCGGTCGCCTTCCTGCAATGGCTGGCCGCCGTTCTTCAAGAGGATGCCCGACGTCGAGCGCCAGCGTGCCAGACGCTCTTGCGCGCGGGGTAGCGAGTCGGCGGTGTCGTCTTCGACCGTGATACCTTTGGTCGCGAGATCGATCGCCGGCGCGATCAGATCGGCCAGCGACAGTTTTCCGGAGCCGTATTTCCGATGCGCCAACGCGAGGCCGGCAACGGTGCCGGGCACGCCGACCGCAAGCCCCGAATCGCGCGATTTTGTCGCATCGGGTTCGCCTTTGGCGTCGAGAAACATGGTCGGTGTCGCGGCGGCCGGCGCGGTCTCACGGTAGTCAATCGCTATGTCTCGGTCTTCCTTGGCGAGATGGATCACCATGAAGCCGCCGCCGCCGATATTGCCGGCGCGCGGATAAGTCACCGCCAGCGCAAAGCCGACCGCGACCGCGGCATCGACGGCGTTGCCGCCGCGGTCGAGGATCTCGATGCCAATGCGTGCGGCCCGGCTTTCCTGCGCCACCACCATGCCGTTATGCGCGACAACACCGCGTGCCGGCGGGATGTCGCCGCGGGTCGACTCGAGTTGTTGCGCGTGTGCGAACGCACTGAAGAGGAGCGCGACGGCGGTAGACAATAGTGGAGTGAAGCGGTTGATCAAAGGCGTCGAACTCTCCGCTGCCGACAGCTACCGGGCCTGCTTGTGATAGGCCGCGTTCGGCCGCATGTCGGTGGCAGACGCCACGCGGTTCGACATATTGAAGAAGCCGACAATCGCCGAAATGTCCCAGATATCGCGATCGGTGAATGCGGCCCGTCGCAGGCGCTCCCGGTCGGCTTCTTCGACACTCCACGGCGACGCCGTGAGTTTGACCGCGAAGTCGAGCATCGCGCGCTGGCGCTTGTTCAGCCGCGCCACGCGATAATTCATCACCAGATGTTCGCCAAGCAGCGGATTGCCGGAATATTGCCGCACCGCGGCGCCGTGGGCGGTCAGGCAGTAGTAACAGCGGTTCTGCGACGACACCGCGACTGCGATCATCTCGCGTTCGAGTTTCGATAGCCCACTCTCGCCCAGCATCAGGTCGTTGTAGAGCGCGGCGAAGGTTTCCAGCTTGGTGTTGTCGAAAGCGTAAGCCAGCAGCACGTTCGGCACGAAGCCGAGTTTGTCCTGGCATTTCTTGAAATAGGCGGTCATGGCCGGCGACAGCTTGCCGGGCGGCAGATCGAGCGCGATCACCGGCATGTCGTCGGCGGCGTCCGGCGCAGCCTTGTTGGTGATGGCCTTCATCATGGCGCTGCGGGCCGGCGACGCTTTGGACGCAGGGGCCGGCGATTTGGCCGACGCGACCTTCAAAGGTTTCACACTCGCCGCCTTGCTGACGGTTTTGATCGATTTATCGGCCTTGGCCATTTTTCACGCGCCTCGTTGTCCTGCCCAGAGCCCAAGACTACATGGTCCCGAGCGCGGGCGATACGACGACAAGGACACGGTTTTGCCTTGTCGTTCAATTACTTAAGAGGCTCGAATATCGTTTGCGTAAATTTGCCACCGCCCTGTCATCAAAGGATGTGTTGCTCTCGACGCGCGCCGGAGGAATGTGAACACTCCCTTCCGTCTCGGCCGATTCGCTGCAACGCGAGGTTTTCCCCATGCTCGAGCGTACTGTCCGCGACGACGATTCGGCCGCTCACGCCGTCATTGATACGGCCGGCGCGGCGCTCGCCGGCCGGCGCGGCGATATCCCGAAAGGCTTCGTCGCACAAATTTTCGAACGTGCGGTGCCGGAGGACGTCGTGCGCTACGGCGCCGACGATCTCGCGATGCTCGCCGAGCGGGCCTACGATTTCCTCAGCGACCGCACGCCGGGCATGCCGAAGATCCGTTGCGAGACGGTGGCGCTGACCGACTCCGGCGCGACCAAGTCGGTGACGGTGATCGAGGCCGTCAACGACGACATGCCGTTCCTGGTCGATTCGGTGATGGGCGAAATCGGCGAGCGCCGCCTCGATGTGCGTCTGGTGACGCACCCGGTGCTGGGCGTGACGCGCGACGGTGGCAAGCTGACCGCGCTTGGCGCGCCCGACGCCGCCGGTGCGCGCGAGAGTTTCATTCACATTCATCTCGATCCGATCGATGAAGAACCGGCGCGTGTCGAACTGGTGCGCGCCATCGAGAACGTGCTCGGCGAAGTGCAGCTTGCGGTGCAGGACTGGCGGCCGATGCTCGATCGCGTCAACGCATTGGTGGCCGAACTCAAGAGCAATCCGCCGCCGTTGCCGGTCGACGAGATCGCCGAGTCGATCCAGTTCCTGCAATGGCTGCTGGCGAATAATTTCACCTTCCTCGGCCTGCGCGATTACAAAGTGGACGGCCAATCTCTCGAACCGGATTTCGATTCATCGCTCGGCATCATGCGCTCGCGCGATCTGCGCGTATTGAAGCGCGGCGACGAATTGCTCGAATTCACCCCGGAAATTATGGCGTTTCTGCAGGAGCCGCGGCCGCTGATCGTGGCCAAAGCCAACATCCACGCGCGCGTGCATCGCCGCGTCTATCTCGATTATGTCGGCGTCAAGCGTTTCGACGCCGGTGGCAAACTGGTCGGTGAATTCCGCATCGTCGGCTTGTTCACCTCGACGGCCTATACGCGCACCGCGCCCAGCATTCCCTACCTGCGCCGCAAGATCGCCAATGTCGAGGCGCGCGCTGGGTTCGATCCGAACAGTCATTCGGGCAAGGCGCTCGCCAACGTACTGGAGCATTACCCGCGCGACGAACTGTTCCAGATCGACGACGAGACGTTGTATCGTTTCGCCATCGCGATTTTGCAACTCGACGAGCGGCCGCGTGTGCGTGTCCTGGCGCGCCATGATCGCTTCGACCGTTTCGTGTCGGTCATGGTGTTCGTGCCGCGCGAGCGTTACGACAGCCACATCCGCGTGAAGATCGGCGAATATCTCGCCAACGCCTTCATGGGCCGGGTCTCGGCCTATTATCCGTTCTTCCCGGAAGGTCCGCTGGTCCGCGTGCACTTCATCATCGGCCGCTCCGGCGGCGCCGTGCCGGAAATCGACCGCGCGACGATGGAGGCCGAAGTCGGCAACATCGTGCGGAGCTGGACGGATGGATTGCTGTCCGCGCTGCTTCTGGCGAACGCGCCGGCCAAGGCGCATGAATTGTTCGAGCGCTATCGCGGCGCATTCTCCGAAGGCTTCCACGAGGCCTATGCGCCGACGGTCGCAGCGGGCGATATCCGCGTCGTCGAGACCCTGGGCGAAGGCCGTCCGCTCAACGTCGATTTCCATCATCGGCTTGAAGAAGATCAGAAGTCCGCCGGGCTGAAAGTCTGGAGTTTTGCCCGGCCGTTGCCGCTGTCGGAGCGCGTTCCGGTGCTGGAAAATATGGGTTTCCGGGTGGTCGACGAGCGGACTTATCTTATTGCGGTCGCCGGTGACGGCGCAGCCGAAGTCTGGTTTCACGACATGCTGCTGGAGCGCAACGACGGCGGCGCCATCGATCTCACCGGGGCCAAAGGCCGGCTCGAAGCTGCGTTCCTCATGATCATGCGCGGCGGCGCCGAAAACGACGGCTACAATGCGCTGACACTGTCCGGTGGCCTGGCCTGGCGCGACGTCGCGTTGATCCGCACCTTGTCGCGCTACCTGCGCCAGATCCGCGTGCCCTATTCGCAAGATTATATGTGGGCGACGCTGGTCAAGCATTCGGCCATCGCTGCCAACGTCGTCGAGCTGTTTCACGCGCGCTTCGATCCGCGGCCCGACGCGGCGCAGATGCGTGACGGAAAGCAGAAAGACATCGTCGCGCGTATCGAGGAGGAATTGCAGAAGGTCGACAGCCTCGACGAAGACCGCATCCTGCGGCTGTTCGTCAACGCGGTGCAGTCGGCCATCCGCACCAATTTCTATCAGACCGACAAAGACGGCCACGTCAAAGCGCTGATCGCGGTCAAGTTCGAGAGCGGCAAGCTGACCGAAATGCCGCTGCCGCGGCCGCTCTATGAAATCTTCGTCTACTCGCCACGCGTCGAGGCCGTGCACATGCGCTTCGGCAAGGTGGCGCGCGGCGGCATCCGCTGGTCCGACCGGCCGCAGGATTTCCGCACCGAGATTCTCGGTCTGGTGAAAGCGCAGCAGGTCAAGAACGCGGTGATCGTGCCGGTCGGCGCCAAAGGCGGTTTCGTGCCGTAGCTGATGCCGAAGAACCCCACCCGCGACCAGTTCATGGCCGAGGGGATCGCGACGTACAAATTGTTCATCGGTACGCTGCTCGATATTACCGACAACTACGCACCGGACGGCAAAGTCGTTCCGCCCGATTGCGTCGTGCGGCATGAGGGCGACGATCCCTATCTCGTCGTCGCCGCCGACAAAGGAACTGCGACATTTTCCGACTTTGCCAACGGCCTGTCGATTGAACACGGTTACTGGCTTGGCGATGCTTTCGCCTCCGGTGGTTCGGTTGGCTACGACCACAAAGTCATGGGCATCACCGCGCGTGGCGCCTGGGAATCGGTCAAGCGTCACTTCC
>CAITEM010000185.1 GCA_903891395.1 uncultured Hyphomicrobiales bacterium
CAGCGGCGGAATGCGCACGGACTGTCCGGCCTCGAGCCGGCTCTTCGGCTCGGTGCGCTTGCCATTCACGCGCACTTCGCCCTTGCGGATAATGCGCTGGATATGGCCGAACGAAAGGCCGGGAAAACGCCCCTCGAAGAAGCGGTCGACGCGCATGCCGTTTTCGTCCGGCGTCACGCTGACGGTTTGCACGGTGGTGGAAAAATTCTCCGGCTTGAGATCGACAGCCGGCGGTGGCGGCGGTGCCGGCATCGGCTCCATCGCCCTGTCGCGCGGCGGGCGGGCGGCAACGGCGCGGCCCCGGCCAGCGTCGCGCTTCGACGAAAATTTGCCCGCCGGCTTGGCGCGTACATCAGCCTGACGCGTGGTCCGCTCCTTGGCGCGTTCGCCGGCACGGCCGCCGCGTTCGGGCGCACGGCCGCCGACGCGCTCGTTGAAACGCTCCTTCTTGCGATCCTTGATCCGTTCGTCCCGGTCCTGGCCCCGGCCACGGCCGCCCGCGGCCGGTTTGCCGCCGCCATAGCCGCCCTTGCGCATTCTCATGTCATTCATCCATATCGGCCCCATGCAGGGCCACAAAATCGTTTACGGGCAGCGCCGCAAGTCGCCGTGCGGTCCGCGGTCCCAGACCACCGCCAGGCGGTCGGCGTGCGGCGTCATCGACACCGGAATGGTGCGTTCACCTTCCGGGCTCCAGCAGAAGGCCTGGAGGTTGATGGTCTCGCCGGTCTTATACATGCGCCCGACCCGGCATGTATCGCCCAGCCAGCGCACCGCATAGCTGCTGACCACGAAGGCCGATTGCGCCGGCGTCGCGCCGCCGCCCCAACACGACCCCGGATCGGCCGCCCAGCGGCCGTTAACCGTCTCCGCGGCGTGGCCCGATGTCGTCGAAGCGGCCAGGACCAATAACACCGCCGCATACTTCAAAAACGTCATTCCGCCCTACTTCTCGTCCCGGTCGCGCTCACGCTCTTGGCGAAGCTTGGCCCAATAGTCCAATCGCTTGCGGATCTCGCGCTCAAAACCGCGGTCCGGCGGGTCATAGAATTGCTGACGCGGCAGCGATTCGGGAAAATAATTCTGGCCTGAAAAGGCCTCGTCCTGATCGTGGTCGTAGGAGTAGCCGCGGCCATAGCCTTCATTCTTCATCAGCGAGGTCGGCGCATTGAGGATGTGCTTGGGTGGCAGCAGCGAGCCGGCCTGCTTGGCGACGCTCATCGCCGCGCCGAAGGCGGCATAGGCGGCGTTCGATTTCGGCGCAGTGGCGCAATAGACCACAGCCTGGGCAATGGCGAGTTCGCCTTCCGGGGAGCCCAGAAAATCAAAAGCCTCTTTCGCCGCGTTGGCGATGACCAATGCCTGCGGATCGGCCATGCCAATGTCCTCGATCGCCATGCGCACGACGCGGCGCGCGATATAGAGCGGCGGTTCGCCGGCATCGAGCATGCGGCAGAGATAATACAAAGCGGCGTCCGGGTCGGAGCCCCGCACCGATTTATGCAGCGCCGAGATCAGATTGTAATGGCCGTCCTGCGCCTTGTCGTAGATCGG
Source organism: uncultured Hyphomicrobiales bacterium (assembly GCA_903891395.1). GTDB lineage: Bacteria > Pseudomonadota > Alphaproteobacteria > Rhizobiales > Xanthobacteraceae > Pseudolabrys. The sequence goes on from CAITEM010000185.1 coordinate 1,555, forward strand.
CGCGCGGCGCTGCACGATCTCCTGCAGCTTCGCCGGATCGA
>CAITEM010000186.1 GCA_903891395.1 uncultured Hyphomicrobiales bacterium
CGCGCTTCAAGCGGTTTGCGGGGCTCGTTCATTGTTTCCAACTTTTTGGCTGACAATCTTTTTCAACTCCGGCAAGCACGAGCCGCAATTGGTGCCGGCGCGCAGCGCCTTGCCGATCTCCTCGACGTTCGCCGCCGCGCCGCTGTCGAGCGCCGCGCGAATGACATTGAAGCCGACGCCGAAGCAGGCGCAGACCACCGGCCCTGGGTCCGCCAGCCCATCGGTCGATTTACCCGACAGCACCGCGCGCCGCTGCGCGTCGCCGATGCTTTCCGCCTCGAACAGTGCCTTCACGGCATCCCAATGCGGCGCGGCGTCGGCGGGCCCGACGAACAGCGCGCCGACCAGCCGGCCCTCGACAAAGGCCGCCATGCGATAGCTGCCGCGCGGCGTATCGATATATTCCGCGATTTCGGCATCGGTTCCGAACATCGCTTTGGCATATTCGCGCCAGATGTCCGGCGTCTCGTTGCTCGCCAGCAGCCATCCGGTGCCGTTACCCACCGCCACGCGCGACCACCAGGCGCCGGCCGGCATGGCCAGCGGCGTTTGCGCCAGCGCAAAACCGCGAAACGCAAATGCGGCCGGCTCGATCGCCACCGGCGTCGCCTTGGATTCAGGCTGGCCAGAATAAGGATCGGTCGCCGGCGCGACGATATCGCCGATGCGGGCGGACGAGGCAGTCTCATCGCTCCAATGGATCGGCGAGAATATGGACCCACGGCGCTGGCTTTCGCTCACAACGACCTTAAGGACGCAGGCACCGTGTGGCGAACGCACGCGGGCGAAGCCGCCGTCGTGCAGGGCATGCCTTGCGGCATCCTTTGGATGCATCTCGACGAAAGGCTCCGGCAGATGCGCGCCGAGCCGCGGACTCAAGCCCGTCCGCGTCATGGTGTGCCATTGGTCGCGGACGCGGCCGGTATTGAGCCGCAGTGAAAATTCCTGAGAGACTTTCGCGCTCGGCGCCGGCTTGTCCGGCGCGATCAGCCGCGCTTTGCGATCCGGCGTGAAAAAGCCACCCTCTGCAAAGAAGCGGCTATCGCCTTTCGCTTGCCCGGCCCGCGCCGGCCATTGCACAGGATCGAGCGCATTGAATTCATCGTCGGTCAGCGCGGCGAGCGCGCCGATGTCGAAATCGCGCGTGCCGTTGTTCTCGAACGCCGACAGCGCCGCATGCTCGCGGAAAATCCCCGCGGCGGAGTCGAAATTGAACGCCGCGGCAAACCCCATGCGGCGGCCGACTTCTTTGACGATCCACCAATCAGACTTGGCCTCACCGGGCAGCGGCAGAAAGGGCCGCTGCCGCGAGATGCGGCGTTCCGAATTGGTGACGGTGCCGTCCTTCTCGCCCCAGGCCGCGGCCGGCAGCAGGATCTGCGCGCCAGCGTTGACCGTATCGTTGGACAACACATTCTCGGAGACGACAAAGAGATCGAGCTGGGCCAGCGCGTCACGCATCGCCCCGGCGCGCGGCAGCGACACCGCAGGATTGGTTGCCATCACCCAGAGCGCCTTGATCTCGCCGCGCTCGATCGCCTCGAACATCTGCACGGCCTTGAGACCCTCGCGGTGCGCCATGACAGGCGCGTTCCAGAACCGGCCGACGCGGCCGATATCGGGCTCGTTGAAATTCATATGCGCCGCAAGTTGATTGGCGAGCCCACCGACCTCGCGGCCCCCCATCGCATTGGGCTGGCCGGTGAGCGAGAACGGCCCCATGCCCGGTTTCCCGATGCGGCCGGTGGCGAGATGGCAATTGATGATGCTGGTGACCTTGTCGGTACCTTGGGCCGATTGGTTCACGCCCTGCGAGAAGCAGGTGACCACATTTTGCGTGGTACAAAACAATTCGAAGAAACGCGCAACGTCAGCCTCGGCGAGGCCGCACGCTTTCGCCGTGGCCGCAACGTCCGGCGCAATCTCACGCGCGCGCACCAGCGCGTCGATCAGCCCGGTCGTATGTGCGTCGATATATTGGAAGTCGAAAGCCAGTGTGTCGGCGAGATACCCCAGCAGTCCGCAGAACAGCGCGGTATCCATACCCGGCGCGACGCTCAGAAACAGATCGGAATCTTCCGCAGTCGCCGTACGGCGCGGGTCGATCACTACGATCTTGGCGCCGCGCGCGCTTGTTGGCGATCATACGCTGGTACAGCACCGGATGACACCAGGCGGCATTGGAGCCGACCAGGATGATGAGGTCGGCGCTGTCGAGATCGGCATAGGTGCCCGGCACGGTATCGGCGCCGAAGGAACGGCGATGGCCGGCAACGGTCGATGCCATGCACAGCCGCGAATTGGTGTCGACATTGGCCGAGCCGATGAAGCCCTTCATCAGCTTGTTGGCGACGTA
>CAITEM010000187.1 GCA_903891395.1 uncultured Hyphomicrobiales bacterium
CGGGACGAATTGCCGCCTGACGTGCTAAACGCTCGGCGAAAATCCATAATGGCCGTGCTTCGCGGCCACCTGCCGGAGAACATCATGACACAGCGTACCAAGCCGCCCTTCCGCGCCGACCATGTCGGCAGCATTCTGCGCACCGCGCCCGTGAAAGAAGCCCGCGCCAAGCGCGAGAAGGGCGAGATCAGCGCGGCCCAGCTCAAGGAAGTCGAGAATGCCGAGATCATCAAGATCATCAAGAAGCAGGAAGACGTGGGCCTGCAGCTTGCGACAGACGGCGAGTTCCGCCGCTCGTTCTGGCATTTCGACTTCTTCAGCATGCTCGACGGCTGCGAACTCTATGAGCTCGACCATGGCATCCAGTTCCAGGGCGTGCAGACCAAGATGCAAAGCATCAAGGTCACCGGCAAGATCGGCTTTTCCGATCACCCGATGCTGGAGCACTTCAAGTTTTTGAAGGCGCACGCCAAGGTGCTGCCGAAGATGACCATCCCGAGTCCGACGGTGCTGCATTTCCGTCTTGAGCCGGGCGCGGTCAGCAAGAACGCCTATGCCAGCCGCGACGCCATCTTCGACGATCTCGCCATCGCCTATCAGAACGCCATCAAAGCATTTTACGCCTCCGGTTGCCGCTACCTGCAATTCGACGACACCGCTTGGGCCTATCTCTGCTCTAAGGAAGAACTGCAGAAGGCACGCGACCGCGGCCTCGACGTCGATCATCTGCAGGAGACTTACACCAAGTGCATCAACAAGGCGCTTGAGGCCAAGCCTGCCGACATGACCATCACGACGCATGTCTGCCGCGGCAACTTCCGTTCGACTTTCATCTCGTCGGGCGGCTACGAGCCGGTGGCGGAAAGCCTGCTCGCCAAGTGCAATTACGACGGCTATTTCCTCGAATACGACACCGATCGTGCCGGCGGCTTCGAGCCGCTGCGTTTCCTGCCGAAGGGCAACAAGATCGTCGTGCTTGGCCTGATCACGTCGAAATCCGGCCGCCTGGAGCAGCCTGCCGATATCAAGAAGCGCATCGAGGAAGCGACCAAGTTCGTCGCGCTCGAACAGCTTTGCCTGTCGCCTCAGTGCGGCTTCGCCTCGACCGAAGAGGGCAACGTGCTGGCCGAGGACGAGCAGTGGGCTAAGTTCAAGATGATCGTGTCTGTGTCGAAAGAAGTGTGGGGCTGATTGCGGCGTTTCCCGGGCGCGGCGCAGCATGCAGTGGTGCGCCGCGGACCCGGAATCCAGTAAAATAAAATAAGTATGGGTCCCGGATCAGCGGTGCGCCGCGTCCGGGACACGGGGGAGAAACCGAATGTCGCAGCGAACCAAGCCGCCGTTTCGTGCCGATCATGTCGGCAGTCTGCTTCGCCCCAAGGCCTTGAAGGAGGCCCGCGCCCAGCACGAAAAAGGCGAGATTACGGACGAGCAACTCACCGTAATCGAAGACCGCGAAATTGCTGCCGTCATCAAGAAGCAGGAAGACGTCGGTCTGAAAGCCGTCACTGACGGCGAATTCCGCCGCGCTTTCTGGAATTACGATTTTCTCGGTGGACTCGACGGCGCTGAAGCCTATCTCGGCGAGCGCAAGATCAAGTTTCAAGGCATCAACCCGAAGCCGATGATGATGCGTGTCACCGGCAAGCTTGGCACGTTTTCCGGCCACCCGATGATCGCGCATTTCAAATATCTTGCCGCGCACGCGCGCGTGGTGCCGAAGATGACGATCCCGTCGCCGTCGTCCATGCACTTCCGCTACGGCCGCGATGCCGTGCCGGAATCGATCTATCCGTCGATGGACGATTTCTACCGCGACCTCGGGCAGACCTACCGCAAGGCCGTGCGCGCGTTTGCCGATGCCGGCTGCCGCTACCTGCAACTCGACGAAGTCAACTTCGCCTATCTGTGCGATCCGAAGCTGCGCGAACAGGTCGCGGCGCGCGGCGACGACCCGGCGAGGCTGCCGATGATCTATGCCGGCATGATCAACGCCGCGATTTCCGACATCCCGGCTGACATGACCATCGCCATGCATCTGTGCCGTGGCAATTTTGCCTCGACGTTCGTGGCCTCCGGTGGTTACGAGCCGGTGGCGGAAATCCTGTTCAACACCATCAATGTCCATGGCTACTTCATGGAATATGACAGCGACCGCGCCGGCGGTTTTGAGCCGTTGCGCTTTGTGCCAAAGGGCAAGACCGTGGTGCTGGGCTTGGTGACAAGCAAGTCGGGCCGCCTCGAGTCGAAGGACGAACTCAGGCGCCGTATTGACGAGGCGGCGAAGTTCATCGACCTCGATCAGCTTTGCCTGTCGCCGCAATGCGGCTTCGCTTCGACTGAGGAAGGCAATATCCTGGCGGAGGGCGAGCAATGGGCCAAGCTGCGGACCATTGTCGAGGTGGCGGAAGAGGTTTGGGGTTAATCCCTTCCCCGCAGGGGATAAGAAATAACGCAGGGAGCGAATGTAAATGACCCAACGCACCAAGCCGCCCTTTCGCGCCGATCACGTCGGCAGCCTGCTGCGCCCGGCGGCCTTGAAGCAAGCGCGTGAGCAGTTCGTCAAAGGCGAGATCGACGCTATTGCCCTGCAGGCGGTCGAAGACCGCGAGATCGAGCGCGTGATCAAGAAACAGGAAGATGTCGGCTTGCAGGCCGTCACCGACGGCGAATTTCGCCGCTCCTGGTGGCATCTCGATTTTCTATGGGGCCTCGATGGCGCCGAGAAACACGTCATGGATGCCGGCGTCGCCTTTGCCGCCGTCACCACACGCAACGAAGGCGTGCAGGTCACGGGCAAGCTCGGCTCGCGCCACCATCCGATGATCGAGCATTTCAAGTTCGTCGCGGCGCACACCCGGCGCACGCCCAAGATCACGATCCCTGCGCCTTCCGCGATCTATGGCCGGCCGATGCGCACGCCGATCGACCAGAACATCTATCCCCGCATGGACGAATTCTTCGTTGACCTCGGTGAGGCCTACAAGCAGGCCGTGCGCGGCTTCGCCGATGCCGGGTGCCGTTATCTTCAGCTCGACGAAGTCTTTATCGCCATGCTGTGCGATCCGAAATACCGCGATCAGATGACCGGGCGCGGCGACGACCCCGCGAAGCTCGGTACATTGTATGGCGACCTCATCAACACGGCGATGTCGGATATCCCGCCGGACATGACCATCACCATGCACATGTGCCGCGGCAATTATAAATCCACTTACATGGGCGCCGGCGGTTACGAGGCGGTGCAGGAAATCCTGTTCAACCAGATCAACGTTCACGGCTTCTTCATGGAATACGACAGCGATCGCGCCGGTGGCTATGAGCCGCTGCGCATGGTGCCGAAGGACAAGATGGTGGTGCTCGGCCTCGTCACCTCGAAGTCGGGCCGCCTTGAATCCAAGGACGACATCAAACGCCGCATTGAGCAGGCCACAAAGTTCATTCCGCTGGAACAACTTTGTTTGTCGCCGCAATGCGGCTTCGCCTCGACAGAGGAAGGCAATACGCTGGCCGAGGACGAGCAATGGGCCAAGCTGCGCATGATTGTAGAAGTGGCGGACGAGGTGTGGGGCAAAGCATGACGGGCTTCGTCGCCGGCAAAACCGCCATCGTCACTGGCGGCGGGCGCGGTATCGGCCGCGCCATCGCGATGCTGCTGGCGAAAGAAGGTGCGCGCGTCGTGGTCTGCGACATCGGCGCCAGCCTGCAAGGTGAAGGTGCCGACGCCGGCCCCGCGCAGGAGACCGTCGCCGCCATCGAGCAAGCCGGCGGCGAGGCGATTGCCTCGACGCTGTCGATCGTCGAACCGAAGAACGCCGAGCAGATCGTCAGGGATGCGCTTTCCGCCTTCGGCCGCGTCGATATTCTGGTCAACAATGCTGGCATTTTGCGCGACGTCATCTTCCACAAGATGAGCTGGTCGGACTGGTCCGATGTCATCAACGTGCATCTCAACGGCGCCTTCAACATGAGCCGCGCTTTGGCGGGGCTTTTCCGCGAGCAGAAATCCGGCGCCTATGTGCACATGACCTCGACGTCCGGGCTGGTCGGCAATTTCGGCCAGGCCAACTACATGGCGGCGAAGATGGGCATCGTCGGCTTGTCTCGTGGCATTGCGCTGGATATGGCGCGGTTCAATGTGCGTTCGAATTGCATCGCGCCGTTTGCCTGGACGCGCATGATAGAATCGATTCCAGTGCAGACTGACGAGGAAAAGCGCCGCCTCAAGGCCTTCCAGGAAATGACGCCGGAAAAGATCGCGCCGCTCGCTGTTTATCTGGGTTCTGACGCGGCGGAAGGCGTTTCCGGGCAGATCATGTCGGTGCGCAACAACGAGGTATTCCTGTTCAACCAGCCGCGCCCCGTCCGCACCATTCACCGTCCCGATGGCTGGACGCCGGAAGAACTGGCGGCGCAGCTCAAGGGCGCCTTCGGCGGCGCGCTGACGCCGCTGGAACGCTCTGAAGACGTGTTCGACTGGGACCCGATTTGAATTTGCCGACCCTGCGGCGTCTGTGCCACTAAATAGGGCATGACCAAGCCCCAGGCCGCCGCCGACGAATACGCCGATATCCGCGAGTCGGTGCGCGGGCTGTGCGCCAAGTTTCCCGGCGAATACTGGCGCGAGCTGGACCGTGAGCGCGGCTATCCGACCGCGTTCGTTGCCGCGCTGACCGAGGCCGGCTATCTCGCGGCCCTTATTCCGGAAGAATTCGGCGGCAGCGGGCTGACCATCAGCGCCGCGGCCGCCATCCTGGAAGAAGTGCATGCCTCAGGCTGCAACGGCGCCGCCTGTCACGCGCAGATGTATACGATGGGCACGATCCTGCGGCACGGCAATGCCGCGCAGAAGGAGCGCTATCTGCCGAAGATCGCCAGCGGCGATTTGCGGCTGCAGGCTTTCGGCGTCACCGAGCCGACCTCCGGCACCGACACGCTCGCCTTGCGCACGACGGCCAAGCGCGAGGGCAACGGCCATTACGTCATCAACGGACAGAAGATCTGGACCTCACGCGCCGAACATTCCGACCTGATGCTGCTGCTGGCGCGCACGACGCCGCGCGAGGAGGTCAAGAAGCGCACCGACGGCCTGTCGATATTTCTCGTCGATATGAAGTTGGCAGAGGGTGCGAGCATCACCATAAACCCGATCCGCACCATGATGAACCATGCCACCACGCAGGTGTTCTTCGACGACTTGCGCGTGCCGGCGGAAAATCTCATCGGCGAGGAGGGCCAGGGCTTTCGATACATTCTATCGGGGATGAACGCTGAGCGCATTCTGATCGCGGCTGAATGCGTCGGTGACGCCAAATGGTTCATCGCCAGGGCTTCGGCCTATGCCAAAGAACGCGAACTGTTCGGCCGCCCGATCGGGCAAAATCAGGGCGTGCAGTTTCCGATCGCGCGGGCCTATGCGCAGATGCGCGCCGCCGAACTGATGGTGCACGAAGCTGCGCGCAAATACGAAGCCGGCGAGGACATCGGCCCTGAAGCCAACATGGCGAAGTTGCTTGCCGCCGACGCCTCGTGGTTTGCCGCCGACATGTGCGTGCAGACTTTCGGTGGCTTCGGCTTCGCCGAGGAATACGATGTCGAACGTAAATTCCGCGAAACCCGGCTGTATCAGGTGGCGCCGATCTCAACCAACATGATCCTGTCCTACCTCGCCGAGCACGTGCTCGGATTGCCGAGGTCGTATTGATTTTTTACCTCTCCCCGCGTGCGGGGAGAGGTCGACGCGCGAAGCGCGGCGGGTGAGGGGGAACATCCCGATGCGTGGTGCCAAGAAAGGCAAGACGGCTCTCGCCCGCAAACTGAGGCGTAATTCGACCAGCGCCGACCTGCGCCTTTGGAATCGATTGCGTGCGGAGATCGGTGGCTAAAGGATCATCATTATCGGGTGCTGAGATTTTGGAATAACGATGTCATGACGAATATCGAAGGCGTATTGGAAGTAATTGCCGCCACGGCCTCTGAAGCGGCTGCCCCTCACCCGGCTTCCACGCTTGCGCGTGAAAGCCGACCTCTCCCCGCAAGCGGGGAGAGGTAAATGCTCCCCCTCAAAGGCCTTCTCGTCGTCTCGGTCGAACAGGCCGTCGCTGCGCCCCAGTGCACCTGCAAGCTGGCTGACGCCGGTGCGCGCGTCATCAAGGTCGAGCGGCCGGAAGGCGACTTCGCGCGCGGCTACGATCAGGTGGCGAGTGGGCAGGCGTCCTACTTCGTCTGGCTCAATCGCGGCAAGGAATCGGTGGCACTCGACCTCGGCAAAGCCGAGGACAAGGCGCTGCTGGAATCGATGCTCGCCAAAGCCGATGTCTTTGTGCAGAACCTCAAGCCCGGTGCGCTGGCGAAGCTCGGCTTCGCGGTGGCGCGGCTTCGGCGGGACTATCCCACGCTGATCTGCTGCTCGATCTCGGGCTACGGCGAGAGCGGGCCGTTCGCGCAACGCAAGGCCTATGACCTGCTGATCCAGGCCGACAGCGGCCTGTCATCCATCACCGGCGGGCCGGAGGCGCCGGCGCGCGTTGGCGTTTCGGTGGTCGATATCGCCACCGGCATGAACGCCTATGCCGCGATTCTGGAAGCGTTGATTGCGCGCGTCCGCACCGGGGACGGCGCGGCGATCGCGGTGTCGATGTTCGACGCCATGGCGGACTGGATGACGGTGCCTTTGTTGCAGCACGAAGGCGGCAAGCCGCCCAAGCGCATGGGGCTCGCGCACACCTCGATTTCGCCTTATGGCGTGTTCAAGACGCGCGACAATATCGATATCCTGATCTCGATCCAGAATGACCGGGAGTGGCGCATTCTCGCCGCCGACGTGATGCAGGACGTCAGGCTTGCGGCCGACCCCGATTTCGCCACCAACGTCGAGCGCGTCAAACGCCGTGAAAAGACCGACGGCAGGGTGGCCAATGCGTTCGGCGTACTCGACGCCGAAGAACTGATTGCGCGACTGACTTCGGCCGATATCGCTTTTGCCCCCGTGAACGGCCCGGCCGAACTGGCGGCGCACCCGCATTTGCGGCGGATTACGGTGGACTCCCCGGGCGGTCCGGTCAGCCTGCCGGCGCCGGCGCCGCAGTGGGCCGGCGAGACGCGGGCTTACGGCGCCGTGCCTGCCATCGGCGAGCACAGCGAGAAGATCCGCAAGGAATTCGCGAAGTAAATTCGTCATTCCGGGGCGCGAGTGAAACGAGCGAACCCGGAGTCCAGATAAATTGTTAGTGCCTCTGGATTCCGGGTTCGCGCTTCGCGCGCCCCGGAATGACTCAATCCATCGCGTGGATGACTTCTTCTTCCTTCGCGGCCCCCGGCGCCTTTTTCGGCGCGGTGCCGATCAGCATCACCAGCGGCACCATGGCGAGCGTCAGAAACATCAGCAGCTTGAAATCGTTGAGATAGGCGATCAGCGCCGCCTGCTGGGTGATCATGCCGTCAACCATCGCCTTGCCGGTGTCGGTGCCGAGGTTGAGGTTGCTGGCGACGTCCTGCATCTGCAGATTGCCGTTGAACGGCGTGATGCCTTCGCCGAGCCGCGCGTGCATGATCGTCGTCGTGCTGGTGAGCTGCGCGATCATCATGGAAATGCCGATCGACGAACCGATGTTGCGCACCAGCGTCGTCATTGAGGTGGCGCCGTTGCGCATGGTGCCGGGCAGCGTCAGGAACGCCACCGATGTCACCGGCACGAACAGCAGGCCGAGGCCGACGCCTTGCGCGATGCTGGTGACGATGATCGTGTGTTGCGTGACGTCGAGCGACCAGCCGCTCATTTCATAAAGCGTGGCGGCGGTGATCAGCAGGCCGGTGAGGATCAGGTAACGCGGTTCGATCATCTTCATCAGCCGCGGCGCCGCCATCATGGTCAGCAAGGTGCCGACGCCACGCGAGCCGAGCAGGAAGCCCGCGGTCTGGATCGGATAGCCGAGCAGGTTCTGCATGACCGGCGTTACCAGCGCCATGGTGCCGAACAGCACCACGCCGATCACCAGACTGAACACGCAGCCGGAAACGAAATTGCGGTCCTTGAACCTCTCGAAGCGGACGAAGGGCTCGGTCGTGGTCAGCGAATGGGCGATGA
>CAITEM010000188.1 GCA_903891395.1 uncultured Hyphomicrobiales bacterium
TCGGCTGGCTGACCGGCGGCGCCGACGGCCTGCAGGGCGTCACCATGCAGCCGATCCTCGGCACCTTCCGTTTCGATATGTTCGGCCACAACGGCTACGCCTATTGCCTGATCGTGCTGTTCGTCTTGTTTCTCGGCGCGCGGCGGCTGGCGAACTCGCCGTTCGGCCTGTCGCTGGTCGCGATCAAGAACAACCCGTTGCGCGCGGCGGCGATCGGCATTCCGGTCGACCGGCGGCTGATCATGATCTATTCGATCGCGGCCTTCTACGCCGGCATCGCCGGCGGCCTTTTGGCGCAGACTTCCTCGTTTGCCTCGCTCGACGTGTTCTCGTTCGACCGCTCGGCCGATCTGCTGCTGGTGTTGATCATCGGCGGCGCCGGTTATCTGTACGGCGGCCTGATCGGCGCCATTCTGTTCAAGGTGATGCAGGATTATCTGTCGGTGCTGACGCCGCAATACTGGCCGTTCTGGATCGGCGCGCTGCTGGTCGCCATGGTGCTGATCGGCCGCGACCGCATTACCGGCTGGACCGCGCCGTTCCGCAAGTTCGCCTCACGGCTCGACTGGCGCGCGGCGCGCCGCGCCGCGGCGGAGGAACGCTGATGGCGCTCGCGCTCGAAACCATCGGCCTGATGAAGCAATTCGGCGGCCTGACCGCGACCAATGATGTGTCGCTAAAGGTCGAGGCCGGCGCGCGCCACGCGCTGATCGGGCCGAACGGCGCCGGTAAGACCACGCTGATCAATCTGCTCAGCGGCGTGCTGAAGCCGACCAAAGGTCGCATTCTGCTCGAGGGCGACGACATCACCGGCCTGTCGCAGCACGCCCGCGTCCGCCGCGGCATGGTGCGCACCTTCCAGATCAACCAATTGTTCGGCGACCTGACGCCGCTGGAAACCATCGGGCTCGCGGTGTCGGAAGCCCACGGCGACGGCATGGACTGGTGGCGCGTCGCCGGCAGCAAGCCGTCGCTGCTGGAGGAAATCGCCTCGGTGCTGGAGCGCTTTAAGCTCGCCGACGTCATGAATGAGCGCACCGCCATTTTGCCCTACGGCAAGCAACGCCTGCTGGAAATCGCCGTGGCGATCGCCGGCAAGCCGCGCGTGCTGTTGCTCGACGAACCGGCGGCCGGCGTGCCGGAAGGCGAGCGCCACGAGATTCTCGCCAGCATCGCCGCGTTGCCGAAGGACGTCACCGTACTGCTGATCGAGCACGACATGGATATCGTGTTCTCGTTCGCGCAGAAGATTTCGGTGCTGGTCAACGGCGCGCTGTTCGTCGAGGGCCTACCGGACGACGTGGCCAAGGACCCGCGCGTCAAGGCGGTCTATTTGGGCGAGGAAGCGCATGTCTAGCAACTCGTCTGACGCGCCCGTCCTCACGCTGGAGAAACTGTCGGCCGGTTACGGCGAGGCGCAGGTGTTGCGCGAGGTGTCGCTGACCATTCCCGCCGGCAAGTCGCTGGCGTTGCTCGGCCGCAACGGCATGGGCAAGACCACGCTGATCAACACCATCGTCGGCGTCACCCGCTATCGCGGCGGCAAAATTCTGCTCGACGGCCGCGACATCACCAATTTACGACCCGACCAGCGCGCGCATGCCGGCA
>CAITEM010000189.1 GCA_903891395.1 uncultured Hyphomicrobiales bacterium
AGCAAGTCAGGTCGAATTTTTCATTGGGAGAATGCACCCGGTCGTCATCGAGCGCGAAACCGACCAGCAGCGAATCCATGCCGAGCACGTTCTTGAAATCGGCCACGATCGGGATCGAACCGCCGGCACCGACCGCCACCGCCTTCTTGCCCCACTCTTCGCCGAGCACGGTGCGCGCCTTGTTGAGCGCCGGATTGTCGAACGACAATTGCAGGGCCGCCGCCAGGCCGAAATTACCGAATTCGACGGAACAGTCCGACGGCAGACGGGCCCTGACGAAGGCGCGAAAGCTGTCGCGGATCTTCTGCGGATCCTGCGTACCGACCAGGCGGAACGAGACCTTGGCCGAGGCCTCACCGGGGATCACGGTCTTGGCACCATCGCCGGTGTAGCCGCCGATGATGCCGTTGAGCTCGGCGGTGGGGCGCGTCGTGACCAGTTCGATCAGCATCCGCCCTTTCTCGCCGGACGGAATCTTCAGGCCGATCGGTCCGAGGAACTTCTCCGGCGTCAGATCGAGCGCCTTGAGATCGGCCTTGATGTCGTCCGGGAGTTCCGCGACGCCGTCATAGAAGCCGGGAATGGTGACGCGGCCGTCGTCGTCCCACATGGCACCGAGAATTTTCGCCAGCAGCCGGATCGGGTTCTGCGCCGCGCCGCCGAATACGCCGGAATGCAGATCGCGGTCGGCGCAGGTGATCTTGACATCCTCATAGACCAGCCCGCGCAGCGAAGTGGTGACCGCCGGCGTCTTCTGATCCCACATGGCCGTGTCACATACCAAAGCCAGGTCGAGTTTGAACTCCTCGGCGTTGTCGCGCACGAATTTGAACAGGCTCTTGGAGCCGCACTCCTCCTCGCCCTCGATCATCATGGTAATCGGCAGCGGCAGTTTGCCGGTGACCGCCTTGAAGGCGCGGCAAGCCTCGATAAAGGTCATCGCTTGGCCTTTGTCGTCGCAGGCGCCGCGCGCGACAATGATCTTGCGGCCGTCGGGCAGCGTCTCGATGCGCGGTTCGAACGGCGGCGTTTTCCAGAGATTGAGCGGATCGACCGGTTGCACGTCGTAGTGGCCGTAAAACAGCACGCGCGGGCCCGAAACCCCGTTGGATTTGCCGACGACGACCGGATGGCCCTCGGTCGGGCGGACGCTGGCGTCGAAACCGATCGATTTCAGGTCGGCGGCGACGTGTTCGGCGGCTTCCCGGCACTGCGGCGCGAAAGCCGGATCGGTCGACACCGAGGCAATGCGGAGCAGCGCGAACAGCCGATCAACACTTTGGTCGATATCGTCATCAATGCGCTTCAGCACGGCGTCGAGTGCGCTCATCACAGGCTCCTTATTGGTCGTACCCACGCTAGCAACCACACTCCGGCGTGAAAAGCCGTGTCCGCGTGAAGCAGACCTGCTTTGGAACGGCGCAGTTCCGGTTTTGCTTTATAAAACGGTAAGTTTCCGCCTGCTCTCTTTGCCCCCGGCTTTAAATTTTGTTGATCGTAAGTCTAAACGCCGCTCGCATTCGCGCGCGACAACGGCGGCGCACCATATTTGTGATCCGCCGCCGCCCGCATTTTACTTGACTTGCACGTGGCGCGATGGAAGCGCGCGACTAAGTGCGGAGCGACAAGAATGCGCAACGCGCTTGTCATCTCCGTCGACGGCGTTCAATATAAATCGCATGAACCCGCCGGCAGTGCGGGGCCGAGGGGAATATGGAAGAATTGATTGGACGTCTCGTTGCCAATGTCGGCGTCGACAAAGCTGCCGCGGAAAAGTCCGTCGGCATCATCCTGGACTTCCTGCGCAAGGAAGGCCCCCCGGACAAGGTGCAAGCTCTCATCGACAAGCTTCCCGGCGCGGAAGCCCTGATCGCGCAGCAGGCAGACGCCGGCGGCGGCATGTTCAGCATGGGCGGCCTGATGGGCGCCGGCACCAAGATGATGGGCGCCGGCCTGAGCATGGGTCAGGTGCAAGGCGTCACCAAGGAAGTCATCGCCTTCGCCCGCGAAAAGGCCGGCGAAGACACTGTCGGCGAAATTGTCGGCTCCATTCCCGGATTAAGTCAGTTCGTTTGAACCAGACGTGCGGTTTCGCACACCAAGATTGCGTGCGGTTTCGTATAGCCAGATAAAGCGCGGTTTCGCGCGCCAAGATTAGAAGCACATTAGGAGACCTGGATGTCCTATCCCATCACCGATATCGGGGGAATCGATGGCGATGTCGCCAAAAACCTGAAGTCGGCGGGTATCCGGTCGACCACAAAGCTGCTTGAGACCGCGCGCACCGTAAAAGGCCGCAAACTCCTCTCCGAAAAAACCGGCCTGCCGGAAAAACAATTGCTGTGCTGGGCCAATATGGCCGACCGCATGCGCATCAAGGGCATCAGCAAGGAATACGCCGAACTGTTGCAGGCCGCCGGCGTCAATACTGTGAAAGAACTCCGCTATCGCAGCCCGGCCAATCTCGTCAAAGCGATGGCCGAAGCCAACGTCACACGCAAAATGGTCCGCCTGCTGCCCTCCGAAAAGGTGGTGAGCCGCTGGATCGAGCATGCCCAGCAACTCGATCTCAAGATCAAGTATTGATCGGCGTCCTACCCTCTACCGCTGCTTGACAGCGTTTCCGGGACCGCGCAAAGCCACCGCCATGGCGCTCGCCCGCACCATCGCAACATCCAATGGAGCCGCCACAACGGCGCCGGACGCGCTAAGCGCGCTGTTTGCGCTTGGCCGGCCGCTGGTCATGGGCATTCTCAACGTCACGCCGGACTCGTTCTCCGACGGCGGCCGCTTCGTCGATCCGGCCGTCGCGATCGCCCGCGCCGCGGAGATGACGCAGCAGGGCGCCGACATTCTCGACATCGGCGCGGAGTCGACACGGCCCTATGGCGGCTCAAAGCCGGTCGGCGGCGACGAGGAACTGGCGCGGCTCATGCCGGTCCTCCCCGAGATCGTCAAACTCGGCGTGCCGGTCTCCATCGACACCGTGAAGTCATCGGTCGCCCGCTGGGCACTCGACCACGGCGCCGCCATCGCCAACGACGTCTGGGGCCTGCAGCGCGCCCCGGACATGGCGCCGCTGATCGCCGAACGCGGCGTGCCGGTGATCGTGATGCACAACCGCGACAGCGCCGACCCCAGCATCGATATCGTCGCCGACGTCATCGCGTTTTTCTCACGCTCGCTGGAGATCGCCGAGCGTGCAGGCATCGCGCGGGAGAAGATCGTGCTCGACCCGGGCATCGGCTTCGGCAAAACGCCGGAACAGAGCCTCACGTGTCTTGCTCGGCTCAGCGAGTTCAAACGTTTTGACCTTCCTTTGCTCGTCGGCGCCTCGCGCAAGCGCTTCATCAATACAGTGACGCCGTCGGCGCCGGACGAGCGCATCGGTGGTTCCATCGCCAGCCACCTCTTGGCGGTCGCGAGCGGGGCTGCCATCATCCGCGCGCACGACGTCAAGGAAACGGTACAGGCGCTGCGGGTGTCCGCGGCTATCGAGGCGGCACGATGACCGATCGCATCTTCATCAAGGGTCTATCGCTACACGCCTATCACGGCGTCCTGGCCTATGAGAGCAAAGTCGGCCAAAGTTTTTCGATCGATCTCGAATTGGAAATCGATCTGTCGGAGGCCGCGCGCTCGGACAAGGTCGTGGACACGGTGTCTTACGACAAGGTCGCCGGATGCGCGACCAGGGCGTTTTGCGCCAAGCCCTACAAGCTGATCGAAGCCGCCGCGGGCAGCGTAGCGAACGCGGTGCTGGCGGAATTCCCCCGCGTGCAGTCGATCGCCGTGACCATCCACAAGCCACATGCGCCGATCGCCGCCATCTTCACTGACGTCGGCGTGACGCTGACGCGCAAGCGCATCCCATGACCGAGGCGTTGCTCGCGCTCGGCGGCAATGTCGGCAACAGCCGCGCCATCCTCGACCGCGCCGTGACTCTGTTGCTGGAGCGCGGCGACATCGTGCTGAAGGCGCGCTCGGCCGACTACCTGACGCCACCCTGGGGCTTCAAATACCAGGCACCCTTCATCAATCTGGCCCTCGTCGTGGAGACGGCGCTATCGCCGCGCGACCTGCTGACGCGCTGCCAGGCGGTCGAACTCCAACTCGGCCGTGACCGCGCGCACGAGAAGCGCTGGGGGCCACGCACCGCCGACGTGGACATCATTGCCTTTGGCGATCTCAAGATTGACGAACTCGGCCTGACACTGCCGCACCCTCGGTTGTTCGAGCGGGCTTTCGTGCTGCGCCCGCTGGCGGAGATCGCGCCGGATAGGCTCATTGACGGCAAAAAGGTGCGGGACGCCCTCGCCGAGGTCGATACCGCCGGGATCAAGCGGCTGCCGCCTCAACCGTAAGGGGCATGCAATTTGCTTCGCAGTGCAATAGCGCCACCGGCCTGAACGTGCCATTTTCGAGCCAATGACCGACGAACTCGCCCTCGCCACCGAGTTTCCGCCCGCCACCCAGGCGGAATGGCGCAAACTTGTCGACGCGGCACTCAAGGGCGCCTCGTTCGACAAAAAACTGGTGACGCAGACCTATGACGGCCTGCGGGTCGAACCGTTGTACCCACGCGCGGCGGGGGTCACCCCGGTCGCCGGCCGCACGCCGGGCACGGCCTGGACGGTGATGCAGCGGACCGACCATCCCGATCCCGCCGCCGCCAACAAGCAGGCGTTGGACGACCTGATGAACGGCGCCAACGGCCTGACGGTCGTCATGGCCGGCTCGGTCAGCGCCAATGGCTACGGTCTCGACGCTTCGGCGGCGACGATCGAGCGCGTGTTCAAAGACGTCGAACTCGACGCCGGCATCACCATCGACTTCAACTTGAGCCCGGCGACGCGGCTGGCGGCGCAGCACTTCGCCGCGCTGGTGAAAAGCCGCAAGATTTCGCCTGCTTCGGTCGATCTGAAGGCCAGCATCAATCCAATCGGTGGCTTTGCCGCGAGCGGCGGCGCGCCCCGCCCGTGGAGCGACGTGTCGCGTAATTTCACCGGCATGGTGCGCGAACTGGCCGATCAGGGATTTGCCGGCCCGTACGCGGTCGCCGATGGCCGCATCATTCACAATGCCGGCGGCTCAGAAGCGCAGGAACTGGCCTTCGCGATTGCCAGCGGCGTCGAGTACCTGCGCGTGTTGGAGGCGAGCGGC
>CAITEM010000190.1 GCA_903891395.1 uncultured Hyphomicrobiales bacterium
ACGCTCAACTATTATCTGCCTGCGCAAGGCGTGATGCCGATGCACTGTTCGGCCAACGTCGGCAAGGACGGCGACAGCGCGTTGTTCTTCGGCCTCAGCGGCACCGGCAAGACGACGCTCTCCGCCGACCCGAACCGCACGCTGATCGGTGACGACGAAACCGGCTGGTCGCCGAGCGGCATCTTCAACTTCGAGGGCGGCTGCTACGCCAAGACCATCAAGCTCTCGGCCGAGGCCGAGCCGCAGATTTGGGACGCCACCAACCGCTTCGGCGCAGTCCTGGAGAACGTACTGTTCGATCCGGAGACTCGCGTGCCGGACTACGACAGCGACAAGAAGACCGAGAACACCCGTTCGGCCTATCCGCTCGACTTCATCCCGAACGCCTCGCGCTCGGGCATGGCCGGCCACCCGAAGAACATCATCTTCCTGACCGCCGACGCCTTCGGCGTGATGCCGCCGATTGCAAAGCTTTCGCCGGCGCAGGCGATGTATCACTTCCTGTCCGGCTATACGGCGAAGGTCGCCGGTACCGAGAAGGGTCTTGTCGGCGTCGAGCCGGAGTTCTCCACCTGCTTCGGCGCGCCGTTCCTGCCGCGCCATCCGTCGGTCTATGCCGATCTGCTGCAGGCCTATATCCAGAAGCACAATGTCGACGTCTGGCTGGTCAATTCCGGCTGGACCGGCGGCATCTATGGCGTCGGCCGCCGCATGCCGATCAAGGCGACCCGCACGCTGCTGACCGCGGCGCTCAACGGCTCGCTGAAGAACGCCGACTTCCGCACCGACCCCTATTTCGGCTTCTCGGTGCCGACCTCGGTGCCGGGCGTCGAGCCGCATCTCCTGAACCCGATCAAGACCTGGCAGAACAAAGCGGAATTCGACAAGACCGCGCGTCAACTAGTCGAGATGTTCCAGAAGAACTTCACCAAGTTCGAAAAGCACGTCACGCCCGACATCAAGGCGGCGGCGCCGGAAGTTCGCATCGCTGCGGAATAAGTTTCACTGCGGAGAATTTGGAAAAGGGCGGTCTCGCAAGGCCGCCCTTTTTCGTTTGGGGCACGGTAAACTCGATTATAACGGCGTTCAGCCTTGCGGGATCGATCGCACAACAAACGGCCTTGGGAAGGAACGCACAGCATGATGACGGCACGTTCGATTGGCTTGTTGAGCTTCGCCCTTGTCGCCGCGGTGTGCGCAACGGGTGCGGCAAAAGCGCAGGATTATCCGGCGCGCACGATCCGCATCATCGTGCCGACGGGCCCGGGCGGCAGTTACGACGTCGTCGCCCGCTTCATCGGCGATCAAATGAGCAAGCCGTTGGGTCAGGCCGTCATCGTCGAGAACAGGACCGGCGCCGGGACCGTCGTCGGTACGCAGTCGGCCATCGCCGCGCCGCCGGACGGCTACACGCTGCTCGCCGGCGGTCTGAGCAACATCGTGTTCAACGAGAGCCTTTACAAAAAGGCGCCCTACGACGCGCTCAAGCAGCTCGTGCCGGTCGCGATCGTCTACAAGTTCGACTACATGCTCGTCGGCAAAAGCGATCTGCCTTACGCCAACGTGAAAGATCTGATCGCGGCGGCCAAGGCCAAGCCGAACGCACTCAATCTCGCCACCGCGGGCGTCGGCACCGGCCAGCAACTCGCCGCCGTCGCCTTCATGCAGGCGACCGGCACCAAGCTGCTCGAGGTTCCCTACAAGGGCGCCTCGGCGGTCTATACCGACCTGCTCGGCGGCCGCGTCGATGTGTTCTTCGATTCCACCACCGCCGCTCTGCCGCTGGTGAAGGCCGGCAAGGTGAAGGGCCTCGCCATTCTCTCGGCGCAGCGATCCAAGGACGCGCCCGACGTTCCAACGATGGCGGAAGAAGGCGTGCGCGGCCTCGAGATCGATTCCTGGATCGGCCTGTTCGCGCCGGCCGGTACGCCTCAGCCCGTCATCGAGAAATTGCAAAAAGCCATTGCCGGTACGATGCCGGAATTGAAAGCCAAATTCATTTCGGTGGGCGGCGATTCCATGACCGTGCCGTCCGATCAACTTGGCGCCTTTGTCCAAGGCGAGCACAGTCGATGGACCAAGATCATCAAGGACGCAGGCATTACTTTGGACTGAGGCAAGGCGAGGCGTTGCGTAAACTTGTAACGATCGTGGTGCCGAAATTTTATTCGCTGGGTGGCAGTATCACCGTCGACCAAAGGAGGTCACGGTGAACAAATTCACGATCAAGGGTACCGGCGACGACGCCCGCGCCGCGCTCAAGGCCAACCTCGACGCGCAGGATGCGAAGTTTAACGCCAGTTTTGATGCGTTCTTCAAATCGCCGCCGCTGGTGCCGGACGCCCGTCCGCCCGCCAAACCGGCGACGAGCAATTGGGCGCACGGTCAAATCCGCAACCACCGCGCCACGCGCTAACCTGAAATTCTTCGCTGTCTGAGCGTGGAACGGCGGCCCGATAGGGCCGCCGTTTTATTTGCTCGGTCCATGCGGCGCCGTGGCGCCGGTTACTGGATCGATA
>CAITEM010000191.1 GCA_903891395.1 uncultured Hyphomicrobiales bacterium
AGGATATTGAACGTTCCGCCTTATTTATTCGCAGAGATCGAAAAGAAAAGGAATGAACTGATCGCACGGGGAGTAAAACTGATCGACCTTAGCATAGGCGATCCCGATATGCCCACGCCTAAAAGGATACTTAATGCATTCCATAAAGCCGTCGACGACCCGAAAAACCATAATTAAGCGCGAAAGCGAGGGCGATCGCCCTCGCTTGACACTATTGACGCGCACTCCTTATATCGCCGTATCTTCGGGCGGTTAGCTCAGCGGGAGAGCACACCCTTCACACGGGTGGGGTCATAGGTTCGATCCCTATACCGCCCACCATTTAAAGCCCGCCTTTGGCGGGCTTTTTTTACTTCCGTTCGACCATGCGCAGCGACCGCAGACCGCGCAACAGAACGCGAACACGACGCTTCGAGTCTTGGAAAAACCGTGGAGTGTATTACCCGACGCTCTATAATTTAGAGCCGCATGCCGCAAACAGACTCAACACATGCCTAAGCACACACGACATGGAATAGGTGCAGGCCGCATCGAACGGCGAGCAAGCGGCTTCCTCAAATCGAAACCCGAAAAACGCGCCGACCAACCATTCAGCCGGCGCACTCCCTTGATCGGGTAGACGCACACGCTATGCCGCACTTATGCGATGTGGATGCATCGCAATCTCTGCCGGGTAAAAGATTTGTCGGAACGGAGCGTAGAGATTGGAGCAATCTGCGTCGCGTGATGCTCACATAGTGCGGAGTGAAGATGCTTGAGCGGCGCCGCTTTTGCCTGCAATCAAACGAAACATCTAAACTGCGGGATCATAAAGCGGACCCTGTCACGCAAAACGTCGCCCCCTTAAACGTCCCCTCCCACCCCAACTGCCCGCAAAACGCAATTTATCGCCCAGAAGCCATCGCAACGGCTGGCATGTCTATATCGTTGAGCTATAATGCGACTTCTACCGGGGGGTGGGGCTTCGTGTTTAAAAAATATGCATTACAGGCTCTAATTATCGGCCTGCAAATTTGGACCGCCGCTATTAGCATTGCCAACGCCCAAGAAAAATTGGGCATGGATGAACGTATTGGGAACTCCGAAGGTTGGTCGATTGGATACAACAAATCTCTCAACGGTTGCCTTGCTTCCGAAACCTTTAGCGACGCCACGACCTTTTGGCTAGGGATAGATGGACGTGACCACACGTTCTTTCTCGCACTTACGAACCCGAACTGGCAATCAATAGAACCCGGAAAGGCTTATGCCCTAAGGTTTCTGGCGCTTGGCGGCGGCCGCTGGCAGGGAAAATTCCTCGGCGTTGCTCGTGAGGCTGAAAAGGGCATCGTCTCAAGTGGATTAAACGAAAAATTCGTCGGAGACATCGTCCGCAGTTCGGGTGTCGCAGTTTCTCTAGGCGATACGATGATTGCCCGCCTTAGCCTACAAGGCTCCTCGTCAGCAATGTCTGCGATCGCTCAGTGTCAAAGCGAGCGAGGTGGCAATGCAGATACGCCTTCCGGCGCAAGAGGCACCTCGTCTGGTACGGGTTTTTTTATTACTAGTAAGGGACACGTTTTGACCAATGCGCATGTGGTCAGAGGATGCACCACCGTTAATCTTCAACAGCCAGGTGGCCTTTCACAGAGCGGACGGGTCGTGGCAACGGACAGCAAAAATGATCTTGCAGTAATTGTTTCCAACATAAAGCCTCCTGGCGTAGCTGCACTTCGCGCCAATGTTCGACTTGGCGAAAACATTGCAGTATTCGGCTTCCCTTTGACGGACAGGCTTTCTACTACCGGAAATTTCACTGTCGGCTATGTAAGCGCCTTAGCAGGATTGAAGGATGATACAGCGGTGATCCAAATTTCGGCACCAATTCAACCTGGAAATAGCGGCGGTCCTGTATTTGACAACCACGGCAACGTTGTCGCGGTAATCGTTGCCACGGCGACTACATCAATTATGGCTGACGCCTCCGGGCAAACGCCAACCGTAATGCCGCAGAACATAAATTTTGCGATCAAGACTGCTATTGCGCTCGCATTCTTAAACTCCAACGGGGTGAATGCGGATGCTGACGTAGAAAGCAAACTGAGTTTGGACACGTCAGAGCTTGCAGAGCACGCGAAGACTCGGACCGTAAAAATTATCTGTTCTAATTGAAGTAACAAGGGGGAACGAATGATGACCTGGAAACATTTGGGTATTGTAATCTGCACTGTATGTTTAGTGGCGACGCTTCCGCACTCTCCTGCACGAGCCGGTTCAAATGGAGGCGCCGTAGCCGCTGGCCTTGTCGGCGCCGTCGCTGGAGCGATCATCCTAAATCAAATGATGCAAGGCTCTCGGCAAGGGGCATACCGACATAGATCAAGCCACGTCAGCAAACCCAAAGGCAAGCCATCTACTGATACCGCGAATTCTAAAGATCCATTTGCCACGCAGTCCGCTCCGGCCGGATATGCGACGCCCGTGAGCACTAAATAGCGAGCTGCTGTCCTTTAGGAGCGGGTTCAGCCAGTTCTCTGGTTTTCTTTCTGTACTAGGCCTCAACGGTTGGGAACGATCGGCACTCTCAGCCGCCAACACCCGCATATACCGGTTAAAGACTTATGTGGTCTAAGTTAAGTCGAGAACTCTTGGAGATCCGATCCTACCGAGTGCATCACATATACGATTGCGTTCGCCGCACTCCGCAATGTATGCGGTAGAAGCCGCGGACAAAATGCCGCGGATCTGCGCGCGCAGATTAAAACGTGTGCTTGACTTGCCGCCTCGCGAGTAGAAGTCTGCGCCCGCCTGACAGGCATCGAGGCGCGGACCAACGCGCGCCCGCGGGGAGTACTGCAAAACATGCCATCGGCAATCGATACCCAGCACGCCGTCGTTGCTGATAACGCCAGCAAGTTGTTCCTCGACGGGACCGTGGTCGCATTCCACCAACTTTCGCTGGCAATTCGGCATCAGGAAATCCTGTGCATTGTCGGTCCCAGCGGCTGCGGCAAGACCACCCTGCTGCGCTGTATCGCCGGCCTGACCGATATCAACGGCGGCACGTTGTTGGTGTCCGGCCAGCCTGTCACCGCCCCGCCGAAAGGCGTGGCCATGGTGTTCCAGCATTTCGGCCTGCTGCCATGGAAGAATGTCTATGACAACGCCGCCTTCGGGCTGGCGATGGCCGGCGCGTCGGCTGCCCACGTCAAGGAGCGGGTGACACATTATCTCGACCTGGTCGGCCTGACCGGATTCGAGAAGCATTACCCCTATCAACTGTCGGGCGGTATGCAGCAGCGCGTCGGCCTAGTGCGCGCGCTTGCCATCAACCCGTCGATCCTGCTGATGGACGAGCCGTTCGCAGCGCTCGACGCGCAGACTCGCGAGATTCTGCAGGAAGAATTACTGCAACTGATGCAGCGGCCTGAAGAGCGCAAGACCATGGTGTTCATCACCCATTCGATTGACGAAGCCATCTTGCTCGGCGACCGGGTCGCGGTCATGAGCGCCCGGCCGGGCCGCATCCGGGAAATGATCGACGTGCCGTTCGAGCGACCGCGCGACGTCGAAGAGGTGCGCGCCGACCCGCGCTTCGCCGAACTGCGCGCCCATATCTGGCACCAGCTCCACACCGCTCGTCCGCAAAAAGCCCGCGCGACGGAGACCGTATGACCGCTCAAGCCGACAACCCCGTTCTTTCGCCGGATCAAGCCGGCGCCGACCGCAAGCGCGTGCATAATGTCGCGCTGGCGCGGCGCCGCCGCCAGTTTCTCCTCAACATCGCCATTCGGGTCGTCTCGCTGATTTGCGTTCTCGGCCTGTGGGAGGTCTTGGGCGCACGCGTCGACCAGAGCCTGTTCACGACGCCGAGCAAGATCGCCGTCGCCGGAGTGCAGATGATCTGGAGCGGCGAATTGTGGACTTATCTCGCACCGAGTCTTGTCGTGCTGGCGATCGGTTTGACGCTCGCGGCCATCATCGGCGTGCTGGTCGGCCTGTTGCTGGCGCGCTTCTGGGTGCTCGACGTCGCACTCGGCGTCTATATTACCTTCCTGTATTCGATCCCCAGCGTTGCTTTGGTGCCGCTGATCGTGCTCTGGGCCGGCTTCGAGACCTCCGCCAAGGTCATTATCCTGTTCATGTTCGCGTTCTTCCCGATGGTGATCAACACTTACCAGGGCGTCAAAAACGTCGATTCCAAGCTGCTTGAAGTCGGCCGCTCGTTCCGCTGTTCGGAATGGCAATTGTGGAAGAACATCGTGCTGCCCGGCGCTCTGCCCTTCATCGTCACCGGCCTGCGCCTTGCGCTCGGTCGCGGTCTGATCGGAATGGTGCTCGCCGATCTCTATACCGCCATCTCCGGCATCGGCTATTTGATCGTGCGCACCGCCAGTACCTATCAGGTCGACAAGATGTTCGTGCCGATCGTGGTGCTCGGACTTCTTGGTGTGACGTTGACGGCCTTACTACGGTTCATTGAAATTCGCGTTGCACCGTGGACGAAGGCCGGCAACCAGGATTGATCGTTCAACCGGCCCGCAGAGGCCGGAGCAATAAAATTCACATCGAGGAACGTTGGAGGAATTCATCATGCCGAAAAACAGCCGCCGCATTTGCGGCCTTGGCGCTATGGCTTTCGCGAGCCTGCTCATCGCCGGTGACGCCGCTTCAGCCCAGAATGCACCCGCCTGCGCCACCATGCGCAAGATCAATATCGGCGTCTCGGTGTCGCCGCCCAACGTGGTGCACACCTCGCCTTAGGTCGCCAAGGAACTCGGCCTGTTTGCCAAGCACTGCATCGATGCCACCATCATTCAGTTCGACGGCGGCGGCTCGCCGGCATCGAAGGCCGCGGCCTCGCAAGGCACGGCGCTGGTGTCGGTCAGCGATATCGCGGTCGGCATCGGCGTCAAGGTGAAGCAGATCTGGGGCCTGGCGCCGCGCATGCCGCAAGCCTACGTGGTTGCGCCCGACATCAAGACCGCCGCAGATCTTAAGGGCAAGCGCCTGAGCGCCGCCGGCGGCGGCGTCGGCAGCTTCAACTGGATCATGGGCCGCGAGGTTCTGAAGTCGGGCGGCCTGACGCCGGAAGACGCCAACTTCCTGTCCGCGGCTACCGCCGCGCGCATGATGGGTTTGGTGGCAAATCAGATCGACGGTGTTGCGCTGCATCCCGAAGACCTCTTCCAGGGCCAGCAGAAGAATCCCGGCATCCATGTGCTGGTGCAGCTCGCCGACATGATGCCGAACTACATGTTCAACGCTTACGGCGGTTCGGCAGAATGGATCGCCCGCGAACGTCCGCTGATGATCGACACCATCGCGGCGATGATCGAAGCCAACCGCACGATTTACCGCGACGAAGCCAAGGTCGTGCCGATCATAATGGCCGCGACCGGCAAGCCGGAGGATGCGGTCAAGTTTGCCCGCAACGAGCTGATCAAGCGCTGCATCTGGTCGGTCAACGAAGGCTTGACGCCCGAACGCACGCAATGGACCATCGACAACGACGTCGCCAATGGCTTCATCGAGCCGGCGAAAAAGCCGACAGTCGAACAGGTCGCCGATCTGAAGCTGGCCAGCGAAGCGGTCGAGAAGGCCGGCGGCCGCGTTACCATCGGCAACTGCAAAGAGTAAAAATCCGGCGCGCGTCGCCATAAAAAAGGGTGCATCCATGAACGTTCAAACGCCGCGCACACCGATGGGCCCACAGACCTGGGAAAAGGTCCGTGACAAGCTCGACCAGTCGATCCCCTTCGCCAATATGCGCGACACGCCGTATTACCGCGACTGCGTCTGGGACCAGTTCTCCGAAGCCGAATACGAGCGCCGCTACGCCGCGCTACGCGCCAAGATGAAAGAGCACAAACTCGACGCCGTCATCGCGGCGGGCGGGCCGAGCCACTGGAGCTTCGGCGCCGGCATGCTGTGGCTGACCGGTCATATCGAATGGCACTCGCTGTGCTGCTACGTGCTGGTGCCCCTCGATGGCGAGCCGACCATGATTTACTCGATGGGCGGCACGCACGCCGAAGCCGTCCGTTGCATGGTCGCTCCGGCACTCAAAGACGTGCGCCACAGCCGCAACGGTCTGTACGGCCAGGTCATGGTTGAGCGGCTGAAAGAACTGAAACTCGAGAAAGGCCGTATCGGTCTGATGGAGATCGATCCGCGGCATTCCGATTACATGCCGGTCAACCAGTACAATACGCTTCGCAAAGAATTGCCCGACGCGGAATTGGTGTTCACCAAGGGCTTCCTGCACGACCTGGTCGTGATCCACAGCGCCGAGGAACTCGACTGCGTACGCAAGGCCGGCAAGCTGTGCCAGGACGCGATGGAGGCGATGGTCGCCCGCGCCAAGCCGGGCGTGAAGGAATACGAACTGCGCGCGGCGGCCGGCGCCGCGATCCTCGAGGGCGGCGGCGACATCGACTTCCTCATCATCGGCTCGACGCCGATGGCCAACCCGGCGCAGATCTTTGGCAACCCGCGCCCGTCCAGCCGCGTGCTGCAGAAGGGCGACATCATCAACATGGAGCTGGCCGCCGGCTATCGCGGCTACACCGCACAGATCGGCTCGCCGATCTGCCTCGGCCAGCCGACCGACATGGTGCGCCGCTTCTGGGAAGACATTACCCTGCCCGGCTATCACAAGATCTGCGCGGCGATCGGGCCCGGCAAGAACGCCGAAGACATGCGCACGGCCAGCAAGTTCTTCCGCGATAACGGCGTGCAGTCACGCCCAACCCAGTGCCACGGCATCGACCTCGTGACCGACAACCCGCACGTCGCCGCCGAGCACGTCCGCGGCGTCGAGGGTGACATGATCCTGAAACCCGGCATGGTGATCATGGCCGAACCCAATCCGATCACCGCAGACGGCATGTTCGGCATATTCCTCGGCCACACCTTTATCGTGAACGACAAAGGCTTCGAAGTCGTGGACGACTTTCCCCTGGAGATCGCGGTCGCGGGATAAGACCTGTCGGCGCTGACGGCGGCCTTGAATCCAGCGTGTGAGCCCTAGTGCGTCGCCGGCGGCTCGCGCGTCATATTCTTGGCCGCGAGTTCGTCGACATACTCTTTCCAGTAGGCGGCGTGGTTGCGGCCGAGCTCAAGCAGGTAGTCCCAGCCGAAGATTCCGGTCGAGTGCATGTCGTCGAACACCAGCCTCACACCGTAATTACCGACCGGCAGCACTTCGAGGACGCCGACGTTCTTCTTGCCGGGCACGGTCTGGCGCTGGTCCGGCGAATGGCCCTGCACTTCGGCACTCGGACTTTTCACGCGCAGGTATTCGGCGGCCAGATCGAAACTGCCGCCAACGTCGAAGGTAATCGTCAGCGTCTTGCGGTCTTTATGCAGACGAAGCTCGGTCGGCCACGGATCTGTCTTGGCATCGGTCATCGCGCCTTTTTGCACACTGCCCGCCAAACGGCAAACCGCTAGCGGATGCGACGAATTCGGAAGCGCGGACAGCGACGTTAGTGCGAGATCATCCAGGGCCGGCTGGTCGGGAAGCTCTTGGCGCCGTCCTTGCGCCGCAGCGTCTTGCGCGACAGACCTTTCCCCGAGCAGCAGGAACAACCGGAGCCGTGGCCTTTGCTCGCCGACGAGACCGGCGCGTGACGGCTGCGCTCATTGGTAGCGTGCGCCACCCGGAGCTCGGTCGACATGCCCGAGAAATTCGGCGCGGTGAGATAGGCACGCGGCGCTTCGTCGCCGCAATGCGGACACTCGAGGCCGAGGTCACTCTCCGCCATCGGCCGCATCTCGGTGAATGGACCGCAATCAGCACACATATATTCGTAAGTGGGCATCGGCCGCCTCTTTGGTTTGCCGAAGAAATCGGATGCGGCATGGTTTCCGGCCACACCGCATCCGTACGCGCGCGGGGGTTACTTGTCGGGCGACAGCGGCAGATCGACGCCCGGCTTGATGTGTTTGATCGGACCAGCGTTACTCGGCATGATGTCGAAGTCGAAGATTGATCTGCCCCCTTTGAAGTGGTCCTCCCTGAAGTATAATTTTGACAGAGGAGGATGCGGAGATGGGCAGGAAGAGGCATACGGCGGAAGAGATCGTTGCGAAGCTTCGGCAGGTGGATGTGCTGTTGGCTCTAGGTCGGCCGGTGGCGGACGCGGTCCGGGCTATAGGCGTAAGGGAAGTCACGTACTATCGGTGGCGCAATGAGTACGGCGGCC
>CAITEM010000192.1 GCA_903891395.1 uncultured Hyphomicrobiales bacterium
GATGATGGCGCCGGCGGCGAGGCCGCCGATAATGCCGGCACCGACGCCGCAACCGTTACAGCGGGCTTCGGCGGGGGTCGGGGCACTCAAGGTTCCTACCGCGAGAACGGCGGCCGCTGCGATCGCAAAGATGGCCTTCTTCATTGGATATCTCTCCAGGTCGAGGTCGGCCGGGGCCGACCGCAGGGTTTACGACGATAGTTTTACCGCCATGCCCGCGAGGGCGAAAGAGGCAGTGACAATATGTCGGAAATTTGATGATTTCGGTTCAACGGCGTCGCAAAAAACCCGGGCTCTTTTCAGAACCCGGGTTCCCGCTCGAAGTCTCGCTACGCGTTAGCCGCAGACGCGAACGCGGTGGATGCGCCAGCCGTAGCCGTCCCAGACGCGCTCACGGCGCAGATAGCAGCCCGGGCCGCCGTAATAGACGGGAGCCGGACCGTAGGCGTAGGGGCCGTAGCCGGGACCGTAATAGCCATTGGCCGCGCCGCCGATAATGGCGCCGGCGGCCAGGCCGCCGATAATGCCGGCGGCGACAGCACCGCCGCGCGCTTCAGCCGGTTGCGGGGCTGCGATCGCCGCGACGGCGAGTGTCGCGGCAACGCCTAAAGCCGTAAGTGTCTTGCTGATCTTTGTCATGGCGTGCCTTCTTTCGGTGATGACGGCCGTATTCATTGAACGACCGATCGGTGAATTTCCTGCGAGTCTCGTCCGCAGAGATAACGTCTGGTCCACAGAGATAACGTCTGGCCTGACACCGACGTTCCAATTTTTGCGGTGAATGCGGGATGAATGGGCCGTTTCGAATGGCACCGCAGGGGCTTTTCGCGAATTAAATTTCGGCAAGACTCACGACAATATTGCGGCGCGGAGTTCCCGGCGCGCTATTGCCTGCTTTTCTTGTTGGTCTTTTTGCGCGCCTTGGCCTTGCGCTTCTTGCGCCTGCCGACGGCGCCGCGCCCGACCGTGACGAGAAACAGTTTCTCAAGCGGATAGCTCAACCGGCGCACGGCGGCTTTCAGCGGCAGCCACTCGACCGCGGCAATGTCCTTCATCAGATCGTAGCTCGGCCGCGCCTTGGCCTGCATGCGCCAGAACTGCACGACTTTGGGCCGGCCGCTGGCGCGATAGGTCATGGCACCCAGGAACTCGCGCACCTCCACGCGATGACCGGTTTCCTCGACCACCTCGCGGCGCGCGCCGACGATCGCGCGCTCGGCGCGCTTGAGCTTGCCGCGCGGCAAAACCCAGCGGTCGTCCTTGCTGCGTTGCACGATGGCGAACAGCGGCCGCGCGCCTTTGCGCAACACGATGCCGCCCGCCGCGTGAATGGTCTTGCCCGCCAAACTGTCCCTGCCTTCAGGCCGATTCGTTTCGCCAATATACGCCGCCGCGGGCCGCGAAATCGCGCTTTTGCGTGGCTTGTGGGCAACTCGGCGGCGCTGTGCAACGTCATAAATTCGTCGCGCCGCGTGCATGTCGGGGCGCTTTGCCGAGATGGCTTTCTCACCCTGAGGCGTGCGGGTCGCAAGCTGGCGTCCACTGACGACCCAATGCGAACGTTCGCAACCGCCACTTTACTGGGGGAGACCGTCCCTTTGCGCCAGGCGGCGGCTTCTTTTGGGGGAAAATGCCCGTATAACCCTTGGGGGCATTGGGAAATCGTGTGCAGGCGCGTCTGCGAACCATTCGGCTGATCTGGCTGGCGATCGCCGCGTCGATTGTGCTGCCATGCCTGCTTTTCGCGTATTCCTCTTGGACGTCGTATCGGGAGCTTCACGCTTTCGCCCGCGAGCGTCTCGTTCGCTCTCTCGACATTCAGCAGGAAGAGGCGCTCAAGACCTTCGAATTGGTCGACCTTACGATGGCCAACGCGGCAGGCTTCATCGAAGGCATGTCCGTTGACGCTATTCGCGCCAGCGAACAGAAGGTCCATCTCGCGCTTCAAAAATTGTCCGATTCAGTCGGCGTCGTGCAATCGATCTGGGTTTACGGCAAGGACGGCCATGCGATTGCGTCGTCTTTGGTCTATCCCGCACCGACGCGGAATTATTCCGACCGCGACTTTATCCAGGCCCATCTCAAGGGCGACGTCGGCGATTTCTACGGTCAGGTTTACGTGCCGAACACGCTGGTGGAACCGTTCTTCACGGTCAGCCGCCGTATCGAGCGCAACGGGGAATTCGTCGGCGTGCTCGAGGTGTCCGTTCTCCCCAGCAACATCTTCAAGTTCTTTTCGACCCTTATTTATACCCAAGGTCTGCAATATGCGTTGTTGCGGGCCGATGGATTGTTCCTCGTCCGCTATCCGGTGGTGCCCGCGAATACGCCGGCCCAACTTGGCGAAGACACCGGATTTCGGCGCACCATCCGTGCCAATGCGGAGGGTGGCTTTTATTCGTCACAGTCCCCCGTCGATCGTGTCGAGCGGCAATACGCCATTCGGCGCGTCGGCACGCGGCCGCTGTATCTGACGGCGGGGATTGAGACCGCCGCCATCGAACACCAATGGCTTGCCAGGATGGGCGCGCAATTGGCTTACGGCTTTCCCGCGACGCTATTTCTGGTCATCACGCTTTGGATTGTTCTGCGCCGGACCGAGCGGCTCTACGCCGAAATCGATCGCAGGGCGCTCGCCGAAGAATCCTTGCGCCAGTCCCAGAAACTGGAAGCCATCGGCCACCTCACCGGCGGCGTGGCGCACGATTTCAACAACCTGCTGACGATCATTCTCGGCAATCTCGACGGACTGAAAAAACAACTTGCCGATGCCGACGCCAAGATCCTGCGGCGCCTCGAAAACGCAATACACGGGGCCAGCCGCGCGGCGACGCTCACCAAACGATTGCTGGCGTTCTCGCGGCAGCAGCCTTTAAAACCGGCTCCCATCGATATCAATCACTTGCTGAACGGGCTGTCGGAGTTTTTGCGGCGCTCGCTCGGCGAGGATGTCTCTCTCGAGGTCGTCGGCAGCGGAGGCATTTGGCCGGTCGAAGCCGATCCCGCCGAACTCGAATCCGTCCTGCTGAATCTGGCTTTGAATGCCCGCGATGCGATGCCTCATGGCGGCAAGCTCACGATTGAAGCGAGCAATTCCTATCTCGACGACATCTATTGTCAGAAAGAAGGAGAATTGGAGTCAGGGCAATATGTCCAGATCTCCGTGACGGACACCGGAACCGGCATGAGCAGGGAGGTCGTTGCGCGCGCGTTCGAACCGTTCTTCACCACCAAGCAGACAGGTCAGGGGACGGGACTGGGTCTCAGCCAGGTCTACGGCTTCGTCAAGCAGTCCGGCGGGCATGTGAAGATTTATAGCGAGCCGGGAGAAGGCACGACGATCAAGGTCTATCTGCGCCGCTATCACGGCGACGCAGCGCCGCAGCAGCAGGGCGTGACCGTGCCGAGCCGCGGCAAAGCTGGCGAATGTATCCTCGTTGTCGAAGACGATAACGACGTCCGCGCCTATATTGTGGAGACCCTCGGCGGCCTGGGTTATGACGTTCTCGACGCCAATGGCGGGGAGGACGCGCTTCGTTTGATGACGGAATACAAAAGCATCCGGCTCCTGCTGACGGATGTTGTGATGCCGGGGATGAACGGCCGCAAACTTGCCGATGAAGCGCGCTCCCGGTATCCCGATTTGAAGGTTCTCTTCATGACGGGGTATTCGCGCAACGCCATCGTCCATCAGGGACGGCTCGATCCCGGTGTCGATCTTATTCAAAAGCCGATCTCGAGCGATCAACTGGCGACGACCGTTCGCAAGGTCCTCGACGCTTAGAAGTGTTTGTCTTACGCGCCGTCAATGACGTGCGGGGCCTTCAAGTGTCACGGCCGTCATTCAGGACATTCCCTGCGTAGTCCCAGCCTTTTCTTGACTCTGGTGGGCCGTCGCCCATAGTGCGCGGACATCGAGGTTCTCTGCGCATTTCTCGCGTAGAGCTAAGAGGGAAACCGGTGAGTTTGCGATTTGCGTCGTGGACGATGCCGGTGCTGCCCCCGCAACTGTAAGCGGCGAGCTGCTGTTCAATTCCAGACCACTGAGGGCGTAACCCCTTGGGAAGGTCAGAACAGTGGCGACGACCCGCGAGCCAGGAGACCTGCCCCGGTGTGAAACGTCCTCGGGCGGGGTGTCCCGGTGTGCGCTTGCAAAAGGGGCCACCGCGCCCCGATGCTTGCATGCATTGCCGTCGGCCTCTGCCCCAACATATCGGGGTAATCGATGTCTATTCTCTCTCTCGCCGTCAGCACGTTAGGCGTTCCGCGTATCGGACCGCGCCGCGAACTCAAATCGGCACTTGAAAGCTATTGGTCTGGCAAGCTGACGCAAGCTGAATTGCTTGAAACAGCGGCTGGCCTGCGCGCGGCAAGCTGGGCGCGCCAGCGTGCCCTCGGCATTACTGTGATTCCGTCGAACGACTTCTCGCTCTACGACCATGTGCTCGATACCAGCGTGATGGTCGGCGCGATTCCAAAAGCGTATGGCTGGACCGGCGGTCCGGTCTCGCTCGATACCTATTTCGCCATGGCGCGCGGCTCGCAAGGCGAAAGCGAGGCGTGCACGCATGGGCATGCCGCTGGCGACGCCGCTCACGGCGCGCCTGCTCAGGAAATGACCAAGTGGTTTGACACCAATTATCACTACATGGTCCCGGAATTCGTCAAGGGTCAGACCTTTGCCCTCGCGTCGCAAAAACCGATTGACGAATATCGCGAGGCTAAGGCGCTGGGCTATCAAACCCGGCCGGTATTGCTCGGGCCTGTGACTTATCTGAAGCTCGGGAAAAGCAAAGATCCTGCGCTCGATCCGCTGTCGCTCCTGAACGGGCTGCTGCCTGTCTACATCGATGTGTTGCGGAGGCTTGCCGCCCACGGCGCCGAATGGGTGCAAATCGACGAGCCGTGCCTCGTCCTCGATCTCGACAACGCGACCCGCGATGCGTTGCGCAAGACTTACGCAAGCTTCGCTCACGCCTTGCCGCAACTGAAGATCATGCTGACAAGCTACTTCGGCGGTCTCGGCGACAATCTCGATACTGCGCTGGCGCTGCCGGTCGCGGGCCTCCATCTCGACACGGTGCGCGCCCCTGATCAGCTCGATCAGGTTCTCGCCAAAGCGCGTGATGGCCTGGTGCTGTCGCTCGGCATTATCGACGGACGCAATATCTGGCGCGCCGATTTGCAGTCGCTGCTGGAACGTCTTGAGGCTGTCGTCGCCAGGCGCGGCACCGACCATGTTCAGATCGCGCCATCCTGCTCGTTGCTGCACGTTCCGATCGACCTTAACCTTGAAACGGCGCTCGATCCGGACCTCAAAAGCTGGCTCGCCTTCGCAGTCCAGAAGATGAGCGAACTGGGAGCGCTGGGCAAAGCCTTGGCCGGCGGGCGTGCGGGCGTCGAACCCGCCTTTGCCTGGTCCAAGGCCGCCATCGCCTCGCGCAAGGCGTCACCGAAAGTGCATGACCCGAAAGTGCTGGCTCGCGCCGCCGCCATCCGGCCGGACATGGCCGGCCGCCACAGCGATTTCGCCATCCGCGCCAAGGCACAACGCAAGCGGTTCAACCTGCCGGCGTTTCCGACCACCACGATCGGTTCGTTTCCGCAGACCGCTGAAGTGCGCAAGGCACGTTCGGCCAACGCCAAAGGTAGCTTGAGCACGTCTGATTATGAAACCTTCTTGCGCGCGGAAACCGCCCGCGCCGTTCACTGGCAGGAGGAAATCGGCCTCGATGTGCTGGTGCATGGCGAGTTCGAGCGCAACGACATGGTGCAGTATTTCGGCGAGCAGCTTTCCGGTTTTGCTTTCACCAAGCATGCATGGGTGCAAAGCTACGGTTCGCGATGCGTGCGGCCGCCCATCTTGTTCGGCGACGTATCACGTCCAAAACCCATGACGGTAGAGTGGTGGAAATATGCGCAATCGCTGACCGCCAAGCCGATGAAGGGCATGTTGACGGGGCCAGTGACGATCCTGAACTGGTCATTCGTCCGTGACGACATTCCCCGCAGCGCGGCATGCCGGCAGATCGCGTTGGCAATTCGCGATGAGGTTGCGGACCTCGAACGGGCGGGTGCGACCATGATCCAGATCGACGAAGCCGCGCTGCGCGAAGGCCTGCCGTTGCGCAAGGCGGAGTGGGCGAACTATCTCGACTGGGCGGTCGAAAGCTTCCGCATCTGTGCCTCGGGTGTACGGGATGAAACGCAGATCCACACCCACATGTGTTACTCGGAGTTCAACGACATCATCGACGCTATCGGAAAGATGGATGCCGACGTGATCTCGATCGAAACATCCCGGTCGAAGATGGAGTTGCTCGAGGCCTTCAAGACCTATCGTTATCCGAACGAAATCGGCCCGGGTGTGTACGACATCCATTCGCCGCGCGTGCCGGAGGTAACCGAGATGGTCGATCTGTTGGATAAGGCGAAGCAGCGTCTGTTTTCCGAGCAGATTTGGGTCAATCCGGACTGCGGACTGAAAACGCGCGGTTGGGCGGAAGTCCGCCCCGCTCTGGTCAACATGGTCGAAGCGGCCAGACAGGCGCGGGCGGTCCGATAACGCGCGCAGGCAAAGCCCTTCAAGGATGGCGCGCGTCGCAGCGCGCGCCATCTGCGGGTTGGGTACGCCGAGACTCTAGTTAAACTTTAGCCCGGCTTCCTTGGCGATCTTCAAATTGAGATCGATTTCACGCTTGTTCATGGCGTCCATTTCCTCGGGCGTCATGTGCGCCGGTTCGACGCCTTCCAGCGCCAGCTTGGCCTGCACGTCTGGCACGGTAATGGCCTTCATCACTTCGGTGTTGAGCCTTGTGACGATGTCCTTCGGCGTCTTCACCGGCACCAGCAGGCCGGTCCAGTAATTGTAGTCGGAATTGGCGTAGCCCGCCTCGACCGTGGTCGGAATGTCGGGCAGCGACGGCGAGCGTTTGGCCGAGCTCACCGCCAGCGCCTGCAAGGTGCCGTTCTTGATGAACGGAAGCCCCGACGAAATGCCGATGAAGACGAAGTCGACGCGGCCGGCCATCACTTCGGTCAGGGCTTCCGGCCCGCCGCGGAACGGCACATGCGTGCCCTTGAAGCCGGCGCTGACGCGGAAGCGTTCGGCGGCCCAGTGCGTGGCGCTGCCGACGCCGGCGGAGCCGTAGGTGAGGTCTGTGGTCTTGGCTTTCTCGACGAAGTCCTTGAGCGACTTGTACCCCTTGGTGGGCGAGACCAGCAGCACGTTCGGCACGCTGCCGAAACTGGCGACGCAAGCAAAGTCCTTGGCGGCGTCGTAAGGCAAATTGGGGTAGGCTGCGGGCGCGCCGGAGTGCGCGGCGGCGTTGATCAGCAGCGTGTAGCCGTCGGCGTCGCCCTTGGCGACCATCGCGGTGCCAAGGCTGCCACCGGCGCCACCGCGATTTTCGATGACGATGGTCTGGCCGATCTGGCGCGACAGCGGGTCCATGACGATGCGGCCGATGATGTCGATGGTCGAGCCGGCCGAGAACGGCACCACGGCACGGATGACCTTGTCTTTAGGCCAGGCGTCGGCCAGCGCGAAGCGCGGCAAGGCGGGCATCGCCAACGTGGCGGCGCTGAGCGTGAGAAATCGGCGGCGGCTGGTTGTGGTCACAATAATCCTCCGAATTGCGCGTGCGCTCGTCTTGTTGCGGCGCACTTGCCGTGGCTTAGCGCATGATGCAACGGCTTGAAAGCCGCTGTCGTACTTTTCTGCGATTGCCGCGCCCGCCGCGGCGATCCATGATAAGGCTGAGCCCGCGGCGGCAGTTATCGCCACCTGAAAATCACGGGTGGCCCAGCCGGCCGGGAATGTCACGAAAGCAACAGGAAACGCTATGCCAAACTATAAGTGGGATCACATCCATCTGCGCACCGCCGACCCGGAAGCCACCGTCAAATGGTTCGAGACCGTGATGGGCGCGGAGATTCACCGCAGCAACCAGAACGGCAAGCCGCGCATCGACATGACGCTCGGTGGCGCCAACATCTTCATCGCGCCGGTGCCGGCGGGCGAAACCGTCAATGCGGCGCCGGTGACGCCGTATCAGGGCCTCGACCATTTCGGTCTGGCGGTGTCGAACATCGACGACGTTGCGGCCGATCTGAAGAAGAAGGGCGTCGAATTTACGAAGGAGCCGCACAGCCCGCGTCCCGGCGTCAAGATCTGCTTCATCCGCGGACCGATGGGCATTTCGATCGAATTGCTGGATCGCGATCCGAAGTACACCTGAGGTTTCGTTCGCGATGCGACCGCGCCGGCAGCAAGCCGGCGCGGCAAAAAAAGACCGGGGAGACAAATATGAAACGCATCTGGATCGCGGCCACGCTCGTGGCCGCGATGGCCGTGAGTCAGGCTCACGCCCAAACCAAAACGCTCAAGGAGCAGATTGTCGGCACCTGGATTTTCGGCGTTGCCGAAGTCGTGGCGCCCGACGGCGGCAAAACCTATCCGTTCGGTGAGAAGCCGAAAGGCATGCTGATCTTCACCGCCGACGGACACTTCGCCCAGGTCCATGTCGCCGGCGACGTGCCGAAGATCGCGAGCAACAATCGTCTCACCGGCACCGCGGAAGAATACGCCGCGATCATGAAGCGCAGTATCTCGGTGTTCGGCGGCTATACGGTCAACGAAGAGAAGAAGACCGTGACCTTCAACATCGTGTCGGCGAGCTTCCCGAACTGGGAAGGCGAGGCGCAGGAGCGCACCATCGACAAGCTCACCGCCGACGAGTTCGTCAACACCAACCCCAACGTGGCTGGCGGCCGCGGCAAGGCGTCGAACTACTACAAGCGGGCAAAATAGCCGGCGAGCGCCGGGTTCCGGCCCGGCGCTTTTTCGCCGCTTTCTTGCGACAAGCAGGCGTGTTCGCTGGCCTCAAAGCTTTCTTGAGAAGCTTTCTTGGGACAGCAGACGTGGCCGGGTTGCCTTGGCGGGCGGCGCCCGCGTAAATAGCGCCTGCGCCGAGTGAAGGATGTTGCATGCGGTTGGCTGGTCTTGTGTTGAGTGTGGCTTTCGGCACGAGTTCCGCGCTTGCGGCCCACGCCGCCGGTCCGGACGAAAAGTTCGAGCAAAGCCTGCTCAAGCTCGATCCGTCGGCTAGGCTCGAGCAATTGTGCGACTACACGGCGATGAAGCAGATCCGCGCCGACAACAAGACCTACCGTCCCGACCGCGCCATCGCCAACGCCATGGCCGAGCCCCAGGTCACGCAGGACACCGTCGAGGCCAAGGCCGGCGCCTTCCGCATCGGCAAAAAGTGGTACACGTTGACGTACCACTGCGCCGCGACGCCGGACCATTTGAAGGTCGTCAGCTTCAAATACGCCGTAGGTGCCGAAATTCCCGTCACAAAATGGGCCGCTTACGGCCTCTGGAACTGAACGGTCGGTCATTTAGGCTTGTAAACGGCCTAAAACACCCCAAATCCAATCGAGTAAATTGTGTCACGGCATGCTAAAAGGCTGCCAATGACACGGCGCACCCCCGATTCGCGGCAATTGGCCGAAATGGCGTTTAAAGCGGCAACCGCCAAGGCCGCGCCCGATTTACCCAAGGCACCGTCAATCCCCGGCGCCAAGGAACTTGTTTCTCTGCGGATCGATCGGGACGTTCTCGATTTCTTCCAGGACGGCGGCCCCGGTTGGCAAGAGCGCATTAACGACGCGCTGCGGGCTGCCGCCGGAAAATAACGCGGCCCTTTGCCGCGACGTCACCTGTTTCATTCATTTGTACCAATGGAGATTACATTGGCCGACGACAGCAAGAAGAACGCAGCGAACAATCAGTTTCGAAAACTGCGTCAGGCGGAAGAAGGCAAACGCGCGATGACCGAGTACGAAAACGCGGCGGTCGCCAATCGCGCCAAGACCGCGCGGCTACGTGCGTTGCGGCTTGCGCGCGATGCGCAGGAAGCGGCTGAGCTTCTGGCCAATCCGCCGCCGCCGAAGAAAAAGAAGGCGACGAAGAAAAAGGCCGAGGCCGAGGTTGAAGCCGAGAGCTGATCGCTCTTACGGCGCCGTTTCCGCGCGCATGAGCGCCGCTGTGGCGCCGACCATCACCGCCACGCCCAAGCACCAGAAGCCGACCAGCCAGTAAAGTGTCGCGGCACTGGCGCAACCGGCGGCGAAATAAAGAATACTCAAAGACAGCCGCACGAACCGTACGCGGATCGCGGCGGCATGTTCCGGATCGGCGCCACTGATCAGATCGACGGCGTCGATGGTAGCCTGCGTGGTCGAGCCGGTCATCAGCGTGGTGGGCGGCAGATTCGCTAGATGCACGCGCTGCACGGCATTCTGCAATGCCATCGCGGCAATCGCGGCGAAGCCCGTCAGCAAAGCCGCCGGGCTGTCGGCGTTCGGGAAGGGACCGAAGGTCACGGCAAGCGCGAAGAACAGAAACAGCAGCGCGACTTCAACCGTGAGAAAAATACGGAGTACCGGCGCGTGCCGTTTACGCAAGGCGGCGCCGGCAAAGCGCGCCATTGCGATCGAGACGACGAACACCGGCAGTGCCAGTATCTTGCCAATGATGCCGTGGCTGCCGAGCAGCAGCGCCGCGCCGAGCGTGACGAAGTTTCCCGTCACATGCGCGGTGAAAAGCCCGGCGAGGCCGAGAAATCCCGCGGTATCGACAAATCCGCCATTGAACGACAATAGCGCCGCGATCGCCGACGAACCGCCGAATTTTTTCATGCGGCCAATTCTCGCGGCTGCTCGGCCAGGGCCTGCTTGGCAGAGTCACGTTCCGACATGCGCTGGCGGTGCTCGATCACGCACGGCAATTTCGTCAAATTGGTGAACTCGAACCGCGCTGCTTCGTAATCGGCTTCGGCACCGTTCCAGGCGATGTAAGAGGCCACTGCGCAGGTGCCGGGCACGTAATACAATTTGAGCATGGCTTTCCTCCGGTCGGCTTCAGCGCTTGCGGAACGGCCAGTCGATCACGTCGCCGGCGAACAGAACAGCCCAAGCAATCACCGGCTGCAGCGCCAGCCGAGGGCCATGGTAACACCAACTCGACGGAATGCCCGCGATGTCGATGGCCTCAAAGGCGTGCTTGATATTGGCCGGCCAGACGCAGATCGTATAGGCCGCTAACGCGACCGCCGCCCAGGTGCGCAACGGCCGCGTCACCAGCGCCAGCGCGCCGGCGAACTCGCACAGGCCAGTGATAAAAATCACCTGCGGAGCGAACGGCACCCAGTCCGGTGTAATCGCCAAGAGCGTTTGCGGCGTGGTGAGATGGAAATAACCCGCGGTCGCAAAGAACGCCGCGAGTAGCCAGCGCATGATGGCGCCAACTGCTCCGCGTCGATCTGCGGGAAACGGCGTCAGCCTAGCCCTTGTCTTTGATGTGCGTTTCCGGACGGTCGCTGCCGCTCGCGGTCTCGGTGTGCCACTTGCCCTTCGAGTCCTCGAACTGAATCTGCTCGGTGTCGCCGGGCACTCGCTGCTCGGCGGCTGCGTGCTTGGCGGCCTTCAGCGCGGCGGCGTGGCTTGGATAAGGTTCGGAAAAAACGCCGTCGACCTTGTAGGCCCAGCCGCCGTCGTGCTCGACAATTTCATAGGTGACTTCGGACATTGGATACCTTCGGGTTGCACTCGTTTTCAGGCGACAACGTATCGCGCGGGCGTTGGGTTGCACAGATAAAAAGCAAAATATGCTGCCTTGATGACTTCCGCGCGAACTGTGCAATAATGCCACCCAAGGGCAAGAATTAAAGTGCCCACCGGGGAGGATTCATAAAATGACCATCAAACGGCGGAGCTTTATCCAAGGCGCTGGTGGCCTGGCGCTGGCTGCCGGTCTGTCGCGTTTTGCGACCCCGGCCGTTGCTCAGGAGAAATGGCCGAACCGGCCGGTCCGCTTCATCGTACCGCTGGCGCCGGGCGGCGCCATCGATTTCGTGGCGCGGCAGTGCGGTCAGGTGCTGTCGCAAAGCCTCGGCCAGCAGATTGTCGTCGAGAATCGCACCGGTGCCGGCGGCACGCTCGGCATGGACTCGGCGATGCGCAGCGCGCCGGACGGCTACACCTTCCTTATCACCAACGACAACGCGGCGAGCGCGCCGCATATTCTCAAACTGAGCTACGATTACACCAAGGTGCTGCTGCCGGTGATTGACATCGCGCATCAGCCGCAGGTGTTTGCCGTGCATCCTTCGCTCGGCGTCAGTTCGGTCAAGGAATATGTTGATAACGCCAAGGCGCATCCCGGCGTCGGCTTTGCCTCGTCGGGCGTTGGCTCCAACCAGCATGTGGTCGGCGAATGGTTTGCCAAGGAAGCCGGCATCAAGCTTGAACACGTGCCGTATCGTGGCGCGGGGCAGGCGGTGACCGACCTGCTCGCCGGACACGTCAAATCCGCCTTCCTGGGGCCGACCGCGCTGATTAATCATCACCGCGCCGGCTCGATCAAGATCATTGCGCAGACGTCCGCCAAGCGAGCGCCGACGCTGACCGATATCCCGACGTTGGAAGAGTCCGGCTATAAAGGTCTGGTGTTGGAAAGTTGGTATGCCGCCTTTGCACCGCAGGGCATACCGCCAGAACTGATCAATCAGGTCAACGCGGCAATCCAGCAATCGCTCGCCGATCCGAAGCTGCTCGACAATTTCACCAAGGGCTCGCTCGAAGTGGTCGGCGGTACGCCGGAAGCCCTCGGCAAACTCGCGCAAGCGGATTCGGCGAAATACGAACGGCTGGTGCGGGAGCTGAACATCAGCGCCGGCGGCGGCTGACGGCAAAGCCGGCTACAGCCCGCGCTGTTTCTTTATCCGGTCGATAGTGTCGGCAATATCGGACGGCAGCGATTTGAGGCCGGCTTGGCCTGCTTCCGATAAAATTGGGCGCAGCCGCGAACCTGTCAGGAAGGCCGGCTCGCGTCCGGCTGGAATGATCCGGTCGAAAATCACGACCATCAGCACCGCCAGTAAGACAACGCGTACGGCGCCGAGCATGGCGCCGGCCACGCGGTCGGGCAGGCTGATCTCGGGTCCGACGATTTCGCTCACCGCGAGCCGCAGCAGCATGCCCAGGATGAAGCCAATGGCGAGGAACAGGCCGGCAAACACCAGTCCGGTCTGGGCCGGAGGCACCTTGAACTGCTCGATGAGAAACGGCGTCAGGGTGGGGGCGGCGAGGACGGCAACGGGCGCTGCGGCGAGATAGCCGAAAATGGTGGCGAGGCTGCGCAGCAGGCCGGAGCGCAAGCCAGAGAGGACCGCCACGGCCAAACAGACGTAGACCGCTGCGTCGAACGGATTGACCGGCAGATCGTTCAAAGGGCTCAGCCCGCCTTGCGTTGGCGGCGACCCAAATACGTCATGAGTTCGCCGAGCGGCATCGGCATAGTAATACCGTAACCCTGCGCCAAGTCGCAACCCATGGCATAAAGCAACTCGAGCGTGCCTTTGTTTTCGACGCCCTCGGCAACGCTGCGTAGCCCGAGGCTATGCGCCAGGCTGACCGCGGAGCGCACCAGCACGGCATCGACCGGATCGTTCGCCATGTTCATGACGAAGGCGCGGTCGATCTTCAATTCGTCGGCGGGGATGTTCTTGAGGTAGGCAAGCGAGGACAGCCCCGCGCCATAATCGTCGATGGAAATCTTGATGCCGGCCGCGCGCAGCCGATCCAGCGTCTGCCGCGCTAAATCGGGATTGCCGATGATCGCGGTTTCGGTGATTTCAAGACAGACGTCGCCGGCCGCCTTTTCGACCAGCTTGAGCGCCATATCGGTGATCTGAACGTCGTTGATGACAAGCGCCGACCAATTCACGGACATGCACAGGTCGTGGCCGGCTCGGTGCAAGGTGCGCTGATCGTCGAGAGCCCGGCGCAGTACCCACTCGGTCAAGGCACCGATGTGGCCGGTTTCCTCGGCCATGCGCACGAACAGATCGGGCCGCAGCGCGCCGCGTTCCGGATGCGCCCAGCGCACCAAGGCTTCGACACCGACGATATGGTTGGACCGCAGCGAAATTTTGGGTTGATAGTGCACGCTCATCTGGCCGTTGTCGAAAGCGCGCAGCATCTCGCTCATCAGCGACAGGTTGCTGCCGGGACTACCGTAGGCTCGGCCGTCGAACAGCGCGACCGACTGGCGAGCAGAACGGGCCTGGTCGACCGCGATCATGGCGCGGTCGAGGATGGAAACTTCCGCGGGCGATGCGATGGCGTCGTCCGGCACGCTCAAGCCGATGGTGACGCTGACATCGACCTTGTTATCGCGAAGCTGAACGGGCTCTGTCATCGCCCTTTGCAGACGGCAAGTAACCGACTTCGCTTCGTCGATGTCGCGCGCCGTGAAAGCCAGGCCAAGAACGCCGTTCGACAGCCGGGCGAACGGCGCATCCGGATAGATTTTGGCGAGGCGGTCGGCAAGTCCGATGACCAGTTCGATCATCAGCGCGTGACCGATGGCGCCGCGCAGATGAACGAAGCGATCGATGGCAATGGCGGCGACGACGACAATCTCGTCGCCAGAAACCTTGCGCAGTTCGGCGACGCGACTGAGCACCGCGTGCCGGCTCGGCAATCCACTTTCGGCGTCGAGCAGGGCGAGCCTTGATATCTCTCTTTCACGCGCGGCGTTGTCCATCAATCTGCGGCTCGTGGCCCAGATCGAAATCGCGCCGACGCCGTTGAGCATGCCGCCAAGTACGATGGCGAGGCCGGAGCCCAGCGTGCCGCCGTTCTCGATGACAAAGTAGGGCACGCTGAAGAAATGCAGCAGCGGCGGCACGATCGAGCATGCCAGAACGGTTTTGGATTCGCCGCTGACGATGGCGCCGTTGAGAATGGCGCCGGACCACAACAGGCACGCGCAGACCAGGCCGGCGGTGCCGCCGTGACTCGATTCAAGCAGGCCGTAGGATGCGAAGCCGATATTGCTCGTGGTCATCACAGCGAGACCGGCAATCTGCTTTAGCGGCGTCAAAGGCGTGACGGCTGTGATCGGACGAAACAACACGTATTCCGCCAGTTGGAAAGCGATGTAACCCGTCACCCAGGTTATCGTCGCGGCAAGATCGGTGATGGAGTAGAAGCAGATGCCGATGATGAGGCTGATGCCGACGCGGACATAGATCTGCTCGCGGCGCGCCATGATGGCGCGCGCAATTGCAGATCCTCGGTCGTCGGCGGATATATCCTGCATCCGCCCGAAATTACCGTCGCGCTTTCAAATTCCCGTTAAATCAGCGGGTTCTCGAAGACAGGCAGTGCGGGCAGTCCGGGTTCCGTAGGTCATGCTTACCAAGACGTTGCGGATT
Organism: uncultured Hyphomicrobiales bacterium; assembly: GCA_903891395.1. GTDB lineage: Bacteria > Pseudomonadota > Alphaproteobacteria > Rhizobiales > Xanthobacteraceae > Pseudolabrys. The sequence goes on from CAITEM010000192.1 coordinate 15,288, forward strand.
TCGTCGGAATGATCCGCATCGCGCGTTAACGGGATACAGTCTCAACCGGCCGTTGCCGGATTGCGCTTAGCGGCAGGCCCGCTACGGTACGTGCGAACGATGACAGGAGACGTCTCATGGCATTCACGGTCAGCAGCGACAGCTTCAAGGACGGCGACTATCTCGCAATGACGCATGTGGTATCGGCCGATGCCGGCTTCGGTTGCGCCGGCGAGAACAAATCGCCGCATCTAAAGTGGTCCGGTGCGCCGGAGGGCACCAAGAGCTTTGCCGTGACTTGTTACGATCCCGACGCGCCGACCGGTTCTGGCTTTTGGCATTGGCTGGTGGTGAATATTCCGGTGAACGTCACCGAATTGGCGCTCGGCGCCGGCAGCAAAGGCGGCGCGATGCCGGCCGGCAGTTTGCAGACTCGCACGGACTACGGCTTTTCCGGCTATGGCGGCCCGTGTCCGCCGGAAGGCGATCATCCGCACCGCTATCTGTTCACGGTGTTCGCGGTCGGCGTCGAAAGCCTGCCGGTCAAGGCCGACACACCGGCGGCGCAGATCGGGTTCAATCTGCATTTCCATACGCTGGCGAAGGCTGACATCATGGGGTTGTTCAAGCGGTAGGAACCGCACCTGCAATTGACGGCTTTACCTCGCGATTGACGCTGCTACAGTCGGTGTGCCGGCACTCGAGTTTTCTTGGGGGCTCTCTCGATGTCTACCGCCGCCGCGCTGCCAAGCGTGGGTGCTTCGCGCACGCCCATCTATAAATCGTTGTTCTTTCAGGTTGTCGTTGCTTTGATTTTGGGGATCGTGCTCGGCATCGCCGCGCCGGATTTCTCAATCGGCCTGAAGGTATTGAGCGACGGCTTTCTCAAGCTGATCTCGATGATTGTCGCGCCGATCGTGTTCTGTGTGGTGGTGCACGGCATCGCCGGCGCCGGCGATCTCAAGAAGGTCGGCCGCGTTGGTGTTAAGGCACTGGTCTATTTCGAAGTAATGACGACGGTGGCGCTGCTGCTCGGCATCTTGCTGGCTTTTGCCTTCGGCCCCGGCCACGGCATGAACATCAATCCGGCGACGCTGGACGGCAAGGCACTCTCGACCGCCGCGGAAAACGCCCACAAGCTGCAGGGTGGCGGCATCGGCAGCTTTGTTTTGAACATCATTCCGACGACGTCGCTCGACGCGCTGGCGCGCAACGACGTGCTGCAAGTGTTGTTCTTCGCGGTGCTGTTTGGCGTGGCGCTCGCGCTGGTCGGCGATAAAGGTGAGAAAGTCACTGCGCTGGTCGAGGCTGTTTCGACCGTATTGTTCCGGATGATGGGGCTGATTGTGCGTGTCGCGCCGCTCGGCGTTTTGGGCGCGGTGGCCTATACCGTCGGGAAATACGGTGTCGGCTCGCTCCAGCAGCTTTTATCACTGGTGGCGCTGTTCTACGTCTCGGTGGCGATCTTCGTGTTTCTGGTGCTGGGCACGGTGATGCATCTCGCCGGCGTCAACATCCTCAAATTTCTCGCCTACATGCGCGAGGAATTGACCATCGTGTTGGCGACGGCGTCGTCGGACGCGGTGCTGCCGCAGATCATGCGCAAGCTTGAGCGGATGGGTGTGAAAGATTCTGTCGTGGGCCTGGTGATCCCGACCGGCTATTCGTTCAACCTCGACGCCTTCTCGATCTACCTGACGCTGGCGGTGGTGTTCATCGCTCAGGCCACCAACACGCCGCTGTCACTCGGCGACCTGTTGCTGGTGTTGGGCGTGTCACTCGTAACGTCAAAAGGCGCGCATGGCGTGCCGGGATCGGCGATCGTCATTCTCGCGGCGACGCTCAACGCCGTGCCGAGCATTCCGGCGATTGGCCTGGTGCTGGTGCTGTCGGTGGACTGGTTTATCGGCATGGCGCGTGCGCTCGGCAACCTGATCGGCAACTGCGTCGCCACCGTGGTGGTGGCGGCCTGGGAAGGCGATCTGGACCGTGCCCAGGCCGACAAAGTGCTCAATGGTCGCGAAGTGGTCGACGTGACCGCCTGACGCTTCGCGCCTCGCGGCGCGCAATTCTGGCCGCCGGTCTTCCTACGAAGACCGGCGGCCTTTGCTTTCGGGCGACCCACTGCCACTGGCCGCGGATTTCCGCCGCGGACCTGCCACCGTTGGTAATTCGATGCTGGGCAGCAATACGGCTTAGGTGCGGTGCAAAAAACCATATAAATACGCGCCGGTATTGGGCGCCATGCCGCCCGAATCGAAGTCGAGAAGACCGAAAAGAGATGGAACTTTTCCCTGGGCCGGCGATTATAGCATCGCGTTCAGCCGGCCATCTTCGATACCTTGGCTTGCTGACTGAGCATCTGAAATTTCCGGGCCACGGGCCCCTTTGAGGACAACAAACATGCGTATTTCGTCGGGTTTACGTACCGCTGCCATCGCGCTTGCCGCGCTCGCCGTGACCAGCGTTTCGGCTTTTGCCGACAGCGGCACCATCCACCTTCGCATCGTCAAGGCCGGCTTTGTGGTCGGCGGTTCGGGCGGCAGCGGCACGCTGACCTTCCACGGCCGGACATATCCGCTGTCGATCGGCGGCCTGAGCTACGGCTTCACCTTCGGCGCTTCCGAAACCAACTTCTACGGCCGCGTGACCAACATCCGCCGTGCGTCCGACGTCGCGGGCGTCTACGGTCAAGCCGGTGCAGGCGCCGCGATTGGCGCCGGCGCGCAGGGCGTGGTGCTGACGAATCAGAACGGCGCGACGCTGGCGCTGTCAGGCCGTCAGGTCGGCGCCATCGTGAGTGCCGATCTGAGCGGTCTCGCACTGTCGATGCGCTAAGACTTTAACTTAAAGCTTTGAAGCAACGGCGGCGCCACAAGCGCCGCCGTTGCCGTTTGCGTCTCCGTCTTGCCATGACCCGGCAACAGTGGAATTGTCGCCCGACCAACAGGACGGTGGAATCTCATGCGGATCAATAGAATCAGTGCGGCGATTGCCTTGTGTCTGCTGTTCGGTACAGCGGCTGTGGCGCAGCTCGCTTCCGACATGAAACTGGAAGACGCCGGCTTCGTCATGCGGCGCGCCGATACGCCGGAAAAATTACGGCAGGCCAAAGCGCTGCCGCCGCGTAAATTTGTCGGCCGCGTCAAGAACGGCAAAACCTATTACGTCTACGCCGATCCCGAACTTTGCCACTGCGTCTTCGTCGGCAGCGCGCTGTCGCTGCAGACCTACCGCGACATGCGCAAATTGCGGCAGCCGGATGTGGTGATGCCATCAGGCGCGAACGCCGAGGCTGAAGTGATCGACGACCTTGGCGACGACCGCTGGAACCTGATCGGGCCCGACAGCTACCTGGATTACGATTTCTGAGCGTCGTCTACTGGTGCTGCACGATCACCGTGGTGTCGATGTAGAGCGCGGCTGCGCCCATCGGATTGCCGGGCCGCCCTGCCATGAAGCGCGGCAGATAGGGATGGCGTTCGATCAATTCAGATGCCGTAATGATGACACAACCATGGCTTGCAATTTGACGGGATGGTGCGCAATAATCCGGCCGTGTAGCGGGCGGGGGCAACGTTGCAGAATGGGCTTGCGGTCGTAGCTGTTTTATTGTCGTTCGCGCCCGCTTGGGCCGAGGCGCGCGACAGTTTCAGGGCTCTGCTGTCGGTATATCGCTGCGAAGTCGTGAACCGGCTTGAGCGGATATATGCCACGGGCGATCCTGCAAGTGACCGCGACCGCTTTATCGCCGTGACAGTGCCTGGCCATCCGCACGGTTACGTGCAGTGCATTTTTCACGATAACCAGACCGGACTTTATTGCGAGGCATCGTCCGGCTTTTACTACGCGAAAGCTGGCGAGACACGCTTCTATCAGTCGCCGGCAACGATCTCCGCACTGGCGCGAATAGGCTTCGATACCGACGACTCCAAAGGCAACTTCAATAGCGACTTGACGATTGCGAGCAAACCGGACTTCAACGCCGCGGCGGACTTTATCTTGCGTGCGTTGCATGACGGCTATGGCGCGCGCGGCGACATGAGATTGCAGTTCAATGCGCCCTTCGCGCCAAAGGCGCCTTCGACCTGCATGCCGGTGAGTTAAAAGTGAGCACGAGCGATGCGAATTGACTTTCCATTATTTGTGCCGGTCGCAATGATGATGCTCTGGTTCGGCGTTAGTCCAGCTACGGCCGACGATATTGCAGTTTCTCTGGTCCACGACAAAGGTCGCGTAGACATTCCGGTGTCGGCAATTCGAAAGATTGAAGCGTACTCAACGTTTTCTATCTTCGTTCTGGAAACAAATGAAACCAGAGAATATCCATCGCCCCGTGTCGAGCTTTGTTACATGAAGGATATTCAAAGCCGGATTTGCCGTTTGACGCGGCAAATCGTCGACCAGCCGATGGAAATCGTCGTCGATTGCGAGGTTATCTCCAAACCGGTGGTTCGCGAGCCACTATGCGCGACGGGGTGTCTGCACATCGCGGTAGCTGACGTAGCGTACGCCAAAGCGCTGGCGGAACGTTTGAGGCACGGCTCCAACAGAGCTTGTACACCGGCATCGTAGGTTGGAGCGCCGTCTACTGGTGCTGCACGATCACCTTGGTGCCGACCGGCACGCGTGAATAAAGATCCTGCACATCCTCATTGACCAGCCGGAAGCAGCCGGACGACACGGCCTGGCCGATGGTCTCCGGCGCGTTGGTGCCATGGATACGGTAAACCGTGGTGCCGATGTAGAGTGCGGCTGCGCCCATCGGATTACCCGGCCCGCCTGCCATAAAGCGCGGCAGATAGGGCTGGCGTTCGATCATTTCCGGCGGCGGCGTCCAGTCCGGCCATTCCGCCTTGCGGCTGATCTTGTGCGTGCCGCCCCACTGGAAGCCGTCGCGGCCGACGCCGATGCCGTAACGAAGCGCCGTGGTGTCGCTCGTGATCAGATAGAGGAAACGGTCCGCGGTGTTCACGATGATGGTGCCCGTCGGATAATCGCTGCGATAGAACACGGGTGTGCGCCGTAATTCCGACGGCAACTCGGCGTCACGCGCGGTGTGATCGATTCCCGGGTCCGGCTCCTGCATAGTCGGCGCCGGAATCTGGCGGAATTGCGCGGACGCCGGGACAGGTGCGAGCAGTGTGGCGATCAGCGGTGCGGCAATGATGACGATGATACGGTGCATGATGTATTTTAGCAGAGGCGCGTGTTGTTTGTCTTGGCCATCGCAACCCTTCGCCGGGGTTGAAATTTTAATTCAATTTTCAAATAGCGATTGCTTTCTTTACGCACCCTGATGCAGATGAAATGAGCGGAGCGCCGGCGTAAAATGGCCGGAACGCCGTCGGCATCCCGGCCATGGTTTTGGGAGTTAGATGCGCCCGTCGGACAGGTCCTTGATCTCGACCTTGCGGAATTTCACCACGCCCTTGTCGTTGACGACGCCGGCGGCATCCTTGTTGCCGAGGCCGTGCTGCAGCGCGATGCGGCCTTTGGTGAACTGGGTGTCCTTGACGCCATCGACCGTCTTCTTGCCGTCGATCGCCACGGTGAAGACGCCGTTATTCAGCGTGATCTCGTAGACGCTCCACTTGCCGACGGTCTTCGGCATCGGATCGACCTTGGCGACGCCGACCACGGCGCCGGTGGCGTAATCCTTCTCCGGCCGGTCGTCCCAGATGTTCACTTCATAGGCGTTCTTGCTGCCGATGTTTTTCGGGTCGGTGCAATGGACGAAGATGCCGCTGTTGGCATCCGGCCCGACCCAGAATTCGGCGCGTAGCGAGAAGTTGGTATAGTCCTTGGCGCTGACGAGGAAGCCGTTGCCCTTGTCGGCGACGGCGGCGCCGTCCTCGATGCGCCAGTTGGCGTCACCGGCCTGTTCCCAGCCATTGAGGTTCTTGCCGTCGAATAATGTGACGAAGCCTTCGCTGCTTTGTGCGGCTGCGGGCTTTACGAACGAGACAGCAGCCAACACGAGCAAAGCAAGCGTAGTCGCGATCCGGCTCTTCATGATCTCCTCCCAGAGATGTGACGATTTTGATAAGGCGGGGCTCGTCTTGACCCCGTTCGGCGATGTTTCGGTGGGCGCGTTCCTTGGCGTTCGAGAAACAGAGGCTCAGCCGGCCTTCATGCCTTTGGCCTTGATGGTGGCGACCGAGGCGGGCGTCTGCAGGAAATCGATGAAGGCTTTAGCGGCGGCGGCTTCTTTGGTGTTGGCGGAGAGCGCGCCAGCGAAGACCAGATCCTGCTGCAGGTCGCCGGGGAAATTGCCGGCGAGTTCGACGCCCGGTGCGGTCAGCACGTTGGTGAGAAACACGCCGATCTCGGCGTCGCCGTTGACAACAGCGCCCGGCACGCCGGCGGGCGAGGTCTGCTTCACCGCCTTGGCGTTGACTTCGGCACTGACGCCCAGACGCTCGATCACCTTTGTCACGTACGCACCGGCCGCGCTCTCCGGCAGCAGCGCGATGGATTTGGCCTTGAGCAGCGTTGTTTTCAGCGCCTCGGGCGTGCTGACGTCGGGCTTGGGCGCGCCGGCCTTCACCGCGACGCCGAAGCCGACGCGGGCGATGTTCACCGTCGGCGCGGGCGCGAAGCTGGCGCGGGCCTCGGCGTTCTTGAACACGTCGACGGGGGTGACGCCGAGATCGAACGGCGCGCCGGAGGTGGCGGCTTTGATCAGGTCCGGGGTCGCTGCGAACTGGATGGTGAGTTTATGGCCGCTCTCGCGCTCAAAGCGAGGGCCGAGTTCGCCGAGCACACCGGTGAGTGCGCCGCCGGCCAGCACTTTGAGTTCGGCGGCTTTGGCGGCCGGCGCGAAGGCCAGCGCCAGACCGACGAGTGACGCGGCCGCGGTGAGCGATGTTGTCATAATTCCCCCGGGATCGTGCGGCGCCTCGGATGGGCGCCTTGTCGTTGTCCGACGAATTAAGCACCCAAAAGCCGCAGCCTGGCAACGGCCCAACGTGGTGCGGCGCGGCATGGCTATCGACCGCCCGCGCGGCGGTGGTATTGTGGCCCGCCCGTACGGTCTCTTGATGCCCGCCCCATGAAAATCTCCCAGCTTCCGATGTTGTTGCTGCCGGTGGTCGCGGTCGCCCTCGCCGCGTGCCTGGCGGTGCTGTTCGCCTCGATTTTCGACCAAGGGCAGCTCCGCGGCTTCTATCTGGTGTGGCAGGAAAACGAGACCTTTGCCGCCGCCAGCGTCGCGCTTTTGGCGGCAATGTATGCGGCGCGGCCGGTCTATTTGCAGGTGCGGGCGCAATCGGTGCAGGCCTCTCTCGATCTTCTGCGCCGCATCGAGGCCGATACTGAAGCCTGCATCGATACGCGCAAGAAGCTGTTCGACCTGCGGCGCGCCGTGGTGAATCTCGCCGGTGAGATTCATGCTTATGCCGAGGCGCAGGAGCCGACGGCGCAGGCGCTGAAAGAAACCGTCGCGGCGTTTCGCGCGATTTCGCCGCGCGATCTGTTGAAGATGTCGGAGCGGCCGACCATCAACAAGGCCGACCAGATGAAACTGGTGGCGCTGAGCGCGGTGCTCAAGATCGCGCAGCAGGTGGTGACCGATATCCTGGCGGAGGAATGGGGCGGCGTCATCGCGCAGGATGTGGTGGCCAAGGAGCACGACTTCATCAGCATCAAGCTGGCCGGGCTGTTCAATCTGTCGTCCGAGATCGCCGAGGATCTGGAAGTGCAGGAAAACACGATGCGCGCGCGGGCCAAGCAACTGCGCGAGGTCGCCGACACCATCATGGTGTAAGGTCGGCGTGGCTGCCATGCGCAGATTTCGCTGGAACTCTACCGGCGAGCCGCCGTTTAATCGGCAGGGGCGAGACGCAGCAATGGGGAGGGCTTCCCATGCGAACCACAACACAAACAATCCTGGCGATCTGCATCGCGGCACTGACGGTGGCGGCCGGCGGGCAATCTTGCAGCGCACAAGACCGCAGCGCGCAAAGTCCGGACGCGCCCAAGGCGGTTTCCCCGCAGACCACGGCCGTGGCGACGCCGGCGCCCGTCGGTCACCGTCAGCCGACCCTGAACGGCCTGCCCGATAGCGTGCGCGACGACGAAAACGGCCGCGGCCGCGGTGCGGTCGATCCCCTGGGTCCGCTGCCGAAGCTTTGCAACCCGTGCTAGGCGCCCGGTTTATTTGACCGGGATGACGTTCTTGGCGCGGGCCGCGCCCATATAGACCGCGATCAGCCGCATCGGCTCGGTGCCGGTGTTCTCGCCGTAATGCGCGACGTGCATCGCCTCCATCAGCGACTGGCCCTTTTTGTAGGTGCGCCTGCCGTGCGTGCCGTAATCGACCGTGATCTCGCCGTCGAGGATGTAGGCGAACATCGGCACGCCGTGCTTGTGCAAAATGGTGCGCGCGCCCGGCGCCAGCGTGACGATGGCGGCGTTCACATGCGCCGTGCCCGCCGGATAGCGCAGCGGCTCGCCGAGCACGGTGGTGCTGGTGGAGAGCAGGGGCTCGGCGGGGTAGGTGGGCGGGGGCGGTGTGGTATTCTGCGCGGCGGCCGCGGCCGTCGCTAAAGCCAGGGCGAGCAAAGCAAAGGTCGTAGTCAGACGGCAGTGGCGCATCGGATGTCCTTCGGTGACGCGGCGTCAAGTAGCATGGAGACCGCACAGAGCAGAGCGGAATGCGGGGTTAGGGTCGAGAGAATACCCGGATTTCGCTTCTCATCCGGGCCACGTTGCCGCATGAGGAAAAAACGATATGCCCCATCTAAGCGATCAAGATAGCCAAGAGCGCGAATGGGAAGTTCTGTACCGTTCTCTCGAGGACGTCATGCGGCAATTCGGCCATGAGGACAGTCTCGGACGCGGCGACTATTGGATTGTTGACGACAATTGGGGATGCTGTCAGCATAAACTGTACATCAACAATCTGAATTTGCTCGCTCCGAGAATTATCGAGCACCTGCAAGAAGTTCTCGAGGCATTCCCGCATTGGGAAATCGTTGTTGCCGTGGACCTGTCGGAGGCGGGCAAGACCTGGCCGGCCATGGGCTTGATTATCAGGCCGAATGAAATCATCGACGGACTGCAACGCGCTTACTTTCCGAACGAACTGCGGCAGATTAAATATACCGGAAGCAAATCGGGACCGGTCTTGAACGAACCATGAGCCACAAATGTTTCGCTCCCTCACCGCGCTGACTGCGGCCGCACTCGTGGCAGGACTGTTGACTGCGCCAGCGGCGGGGCAATCGCCGGACACGCTCAAGACGCTGCTCGCGTTCCACCGCTGCCCGCTATCGCCGTATTTGGCGGCGGTCTACGAGCGCCCCGCCGCGGTCACGGATGGTCCTCCGTTCCTCAAAGTCAGCGTGGAAGAA
>CAITEM010000193.1 GCA_903891395.1 uncultured Hyphomicrobiales bacterium
CCGGATCAGGTCGAGGGGCTGTCGATCGAAGTCATCCGCAACCCCTCGCGCGGTCCGCATGCCGCGGTGATGGCCGGCTTCGCCGCAAGCCGGGCGCCCTATGTCCTGATGTTCCCCGCCGATGACGATTCCAACGCGGGGATCGTCGATGCGATGGTGGCAAAGGCCGAACAGGGCGCCGATGTCGTCTGCGCCAGCCGTTTTATTACCGGCGGCTGTATGGTGGGCTGCCGGTGGGTCAAGGCGGCGCTGGTCCACACCGCGGCGTTCACGCTCTATCATATCGCCCGGCTGCCGAGCCGGGATGCGACCAACGGCTTTCGCTTGTTTTCCCGCCGCGTCATCGACCGGATCGAGATCGAATCCAATCTCGGTTTCTGCTACAGTTTGGAACTGCTGGTAAAGTGCCACAGGCTGGGTTGGCCCGTTGCGGACGTGCCGGCGCAATGGTTCGAGCGCAAACAAGGCGCCAGCCGTTTCCAGGTGCTCAAATGGGTGCCTGCCTACCTGCGTTGGTACTGGTACGCCTTCGCGACCACCTATTTGCGGCGGCCGGCCAGCAGCGTGACACAGCGTTTTCCGGGGACAGCGACATGATGCGGCTGCCGACACTGACGCCGCGCCAGATTTTGATCGTGCTGCACGATCTTCTCGCGACGACGGCGGCGATCCTTCTGACGTTTATCATGAGATTCGAAGGCCCGCAGCTTTATGAAAAGCTCGACGGCTTGAAATTGATCCTGCCGTTCTTTCTGGTGTTCGCCGCGGTGGTGTTTTTCGTTTTCGGGCTGCAGCGCAACAAATGGCGGTTCACCTCCGTCCCCGACCTATACAATATATTCCGCGCCTCGTCGGTGCTCGCGGTTGCGCTGCTCGCGCTCGACTACGTGCTGCTGGCGCCGAATGTCTACGGTACATTTTTCTTCGGCAAGATCACGATCCTGCTGTACTGGTTCCTGCAACTGTTCTTCCTCGGCGGCTCCCGCGTCGCCTATCGTTACTTCCACTACGCGCGCACGCTTCAGCGCGTTAAAATCGCGGACGCCACGCCGACGCTGATGCTGGGCCGCGCCGCGGACGCCGAAGTGCTGTTGCGCTCGATCGAAAGTGGCGCGGTGAAAAAGATCTGGCCGGTCGGCATTCTGTCGCCGTCGCCGACCGATCGCGGACAATCGATACGTGGCATCCCGGTGCTCGGCGACATCGATGATCTCGAACGCGTGGTGGCGGATCTTGCTGGACGCGGCAATCGGGTGACGCGGCTGGTGCTGTCGTCCTCGGCGCTGTCGCCGGAGGCGCGGCCGGAATCGATCTTGATGCGCGCGCGCAGGCTTGGGCTGACCTTGAGTCAGATGCCAACTTTCGACGCTGGGACGACGCCGGTACAGCTCGCGCCGGTCGCGGTCGAAGACCTGTTGCTGCGTCCGAGCGTGCGGATCGACTACCGGAGGCTGGAAGCGTTTATTGCCGGAAAATCGGTGTTGGTTACGGGCGGTGGCGGCTCGATTGGCTCCGAAATCTGCAATCGCGTCATCGCCTTCGGTGCCGCCCGGCTGCTCGTGATCGAGAACTCCGAGCCCGCGCTTCACGCGGTCATGGAGACGTTGAAGGGAAGCGACAGCACGGCCTTAGTGTCGGGCCGCATCGCCGATATCAGAGACCGCCCGCGGATCATGAATCTGGTTGCGCAGTTCAAGCCCGACATCGTGTTTCACGCGGCGGCACTCAAGCACGTTCCTCTGCTCGAACTGGACTGGGACGAAGGCATCAAGACCAACGTCTTCGGCTCCATCAATGTCGCCGATGCGGCGGCGGCGGCGGGCTGCGCCGCAATGGTGATGATTTCGACCGACAAGGCGATCGAGCCGGTATCGGTGCTGGGCGCCACCAAGCGTCTCGCCGAAATGTATTGCCAGGCGCTGGATGACGAGTTCGGCCGCCACGACGGCAATGGCAAAGGGGCAATGCGTCTGATCTCGGTGCGCTTCGGCAATGTGCTGGCGTCGAACGGTTCGGTGGTGCCGAAATTCAAGGCGCAGATTGAAGCCGGCGGCCCCGTCACCGTGACGCATCCGGACATGGTGCGCTACTTCATGACCATCCGCGAGGCGTGCGATCTGGTCGTCACCGCGGCGAGCCACGCGCTGGCGCCGGAACGGCACGACGTGTCGGTCTATGTGCTCAACATGGGCCAGCCGGTGAAAATCGTCGATCTCGCCGAGCGCATCATCCGGCTGAGCGGGCTGGAGCCTGGCCGCGATATCCAGATAACCTTCACCGGCATTCGTCCCGGCGAACGGCTGCACGAGATCCTGTTCGCGCAGCAGGAAGCGACCTCGGAAATCGGCATCCCCGGCATCGTCGCCGCCAAGCCGGTGCGGCCGACGCTGGAATCGATCCGGGGGTGGGTTGCGACCCTGGAGCAGGGACTGTCGCGCAACGAGCGCGCAGCCATCTACACGGTGCTGCGCGACGCGGTGCCCGAGTTTCGCGGCGAGGCCGCCTGATCCAAATTTGATCGAATTTTGCGTCTGCCGATCGCCAGGAACGGCCTGTCAGGCCGATCTTTTCACCCTTGGAAATGTACCGTTCCGAATACTGAAATCTTCTTGACTCATTGGCCGCTGCCGCATTCCCTAGAGTCAGGGAGAAAACAAAACAATGAACGCAACCATTTTGCCCGGCCCGGGGGTCAAGACCCGCGCGCCGCAGACCAAGGCCAACGGCGACCGCCACAGCATCCAGTCCGTTGATCGCGCACTTTTCCTGCTCGAGACCATCGCCGAAGCCGGCGGTGAGGCGACTTTGACCGATCTTGCCACGCGGACCGGTCTCAACATTTCGACCTGCCACCATCTTCTGGCAACGCTGATCCAGCGCGGCTTTGCCGCGAAGGTATCGGGGCGCCGGCTTTATGCCTTGGGCTCGCGGATCATCGCGCTGTCGCACGCCTGCCTGCAGGTCGACCTGCCGCGCCGCGCGCAGCCGTACCTGGAGGCGATCAACCGCGCCACCGGTGAAACCGTTCATCTGGCCGGTTTACAGGGCGACAATGTCGTGACGCTCGCCGTGCGCGAGGCACGCCACGCCGTGCGCGTCGAGACCGGAAAAATCGGTAAGGTCGAGGCGCCGCACGCCACCTCGGTCGGCAAGGCCATGATGGCCTGGCTGCCGGAGGACGAAATCCGCCGCATCCTCGCCGGCGGGATGAAGCGCTTCACCGACAAGACGATTACGGACTTTCCGGCGTTTCTGGAGTCGCTGCGTCACGTCCGTCGCAACGGCTACGCCATCGACCGCGAGGAATACTTGCCCGGCGTGATCTGCGTCGGCGCGGCGATCCGCGATCAGGCCGGTACCGTGATTGGCGCGATCAGCGCCTCGACGCCGATGATGCGCGCGACCGAAGAGCATATCGCTCTGATGCGTGACGAAATCGGCACCGCCACGCGTGCGTTGTCCGCCGAGTTCGGTGAACCCAATGCCCAGGCCAAGATCGACCCGCCGCAGGCTGTCGCCAACTAATAGATCGAATAGTTACGCCATCGGCTTTTAGCCGATGGCGGTCGACGCAAGTTTTTATTCGGAGGAAGTATGTACGCGCCAGCCGGAGTGAAGACGAACCATAACGAGTTTCCGATTCCGGACACCATGAAGGCCTGGGTGCTCGGCAATCCCGGCGAACTGAGCCTCGGCCAGAAGCCGACGCCGGTGCCGAAGAAGGCGGAGGTGCTGGTCCGCATCGACGCCGTGGCGATCTGCGCGACGGATCTCGACAACATCTATCACGGTCCTCCGGCGATGATCGAGGGCGGATTGCCGTTCAACAAAAACTGGACCCCCGGTCATGAATACATGGGCACCGTTGTAGCCCTTGGACCCGGCGTCGATGAATACAAGATCGGCCAGCGCATCAGTGTCGAAATTCACGCCGGCTGCGGCCAGTGCAAGCGCTGCCGCGAAGGTATGTATACGTCCTGTCACAATTACGGACTGAACTACGGCGACGTCGACAAAGGCCACCGCGCCAACGGTTTCACCACTGACGGTGGCTTCTGCGAATACCAGGTCAACAACATCAACACGCTGGTCGCCATCCAGGACGACATGACGGACGAGGAGGGCACGCTGGTCGTGACCGCTGGTACCGCGATGTA
>CAITEM010000194.1 GCA_903891395.1 uncultured Hyphomicrobiales bacterium
CGACGAGGTGACGCAGGCAAAGAAGATGATCGCGGCCTTCGACCTGCCGGAGAACAGGGACAAAGGCGTCGTGCAGATCGACGGCAAGATGGTCGAGCGTCTGCACGCCGAGATGGCGCGGCGCACTGTGGCGATCGCCGACGCGGTGCGGGCGTGACCCGGTTCGCGGCGGTTCTGCTCGCCGCTGCGCTTTCTCTCGTTCACTATTCCGCCTTAGCCGACGATCTCGCGCCGGGCGGCACGTTGCGCGCAGTGTTTCTCGCCAGCAATCCGGCGCAGGCGGTGCGCGATCCGGCGACGAATGAGTATCGTGGCGCCGCGGTCGATCTCGCCGCCGAACTGGCGAAGCGCCATGGTCTGCCGCTCCAGATGATGCCGTCGGCCAATCCGGCGACCGTGATCGACGCGGTCGCCAAGGGCGATGCCGATATCGGCTTTGTCGCTTTCGCGCCGGAGCGTGTCGGCACCGTGGCCTTCAGCCAGGTCTATATGCTGGTGCAGCAATCCTTCATCGTACCGGAGGCTTCGCGCATCAAATCGGTCAAGGATATCGACGCCGCGGACTTGCGCATCTCCGGCGGCGCCGGCGACTCCATCACGCTCTATCTCAAGCGCACGCTGAAGCAGGCGAAACTGATCGAGACCGACAACACGGCACCCGATGCCAAGCGCAAACTCGCGGCGGGTGAAATCGACGCTTTCGGCGCCAACCGGCAACGCCTCACGACGATGCTCAAGGACATGCCCGGCTATCGCATCTTGCCCGACAGCCTCTTTGGCGTAACCCAAACGATTGTCGTGCCGAAGGACAGAGCCGAGGTGCTGGCGGCGGTGAATCGTTTTATCGACGACGCGCGCAGCTCCGGCCTGCTGCAAGGCACGATCGAGAAGAGCGGCATCGTCGGTTTGAGTGCGGCGCCGGCCGGCTCGTGGACGCCGTCGATCCCGGATTGATCGGTTCCCAAGCTGGAACATTGATGTAAGCTCGCGCCAATCGGGGGCACGGGCAATGTTCAAGAAATTCGGTGCGGCGGCGATCCTCGCGATAGGCGCGCTATACGCGGTCGCCGCAAGCGCCGCCGACGAGGGCGACTACGCGCCGGCGAATATCCTGAAGACCAACGGCCGGCTCGGCTGGTTCTGCATGATCCAGGCGACCTGCCCGGTCACAGCCCAGGTGCGCGGCGTCATCTCGCGCGCCGTCGCCGCCGACCGTTCGGCGCAATATCTGCTGGGCCTGACGTTGCTCACCGGCGATGGCCTGCCCCGCGACCGCGACGCCGGCGTGCTCTGGGTGGTGAAGGCGGCCGAGCAGGGCGAGCCCGCGGCCGCGCGCGACATCGCCTATCGGCTGCGCAATGGCACGGCGGTCAATGTCGATGAGACCAAGGTCGCGGCGGCGCTGAAGCCCGATGCCGATGCCGGCGAGGTCGAAGCCATGCGCGCGCTCGGGCCGATGATCATCGGTGGCCACGGCATCAAACAGGACCCGGCCGCCGGCCTCGCGATGATCAAACGCGCCGCCGACAAGGGCTCCTTCGATGCCGAAAAAGACCTGTCGGACCTCTATCTGCGCGGTGCGCCGGGCGTCACGGCAAGCCGGCCCGAGGCCTTGAAATGGCTCGCGGCGTCGGCGCGCCACGGCAATGTCGATGCCATGCTGAACCTCGGCTACATGTCGATGAACACGCCGATCGGCGTGCCGTCGACCCAGGCCGATCTGGCGGAAGGTTACTGCTGGCTGGTGCGCGCGGCGCTGCTCGAT
This sequence comes from uncultured Hyphomicrobiales bacterium, assembly GCA_903891395.1. GTDB lineage: Bacteria > Pseudomonadota > Alphaproteobacteria > Rhizobiales > Xanthobacteraceae > Pseudolabrys. The sequence goes on from CAITEM010000194.1 coordinate 1,766, forward strand.
CAGCCGCAGGCGCACGAAAAGCTCAGCATGATGTTCACCGACGGCGAGAAGGATTCGCGCGGCACCGTGATCGCGGCCGATCTGGTGCAGGCCGATTTCTGGTTCAGGCTGGCGGCGCGCAGCCCCTATCACGACAATTCGCAGATCCGCGCCTCGATCGAGCCGAAGATGACGACGGCGCAAATGGACGAGGCCAAGAAACTGGTCGAGGCTTGGCATCCACGCACGGTGCAGGAATTGAAGTCGCTGCCGATTGCGCTGCCGAATTCGTCACGCACCTGCCAGCCGATGACGTAGCCCGGCTATGCCTTGAACCGCTCGGCCGGCGGCGCGATCTCGGTCACCAGATCGCGCACCAGTTTTTTGTTCGACAACGGCGTCAGCGTCATCTCCTGCGGTTGCAGCCGCGCGGTGCAGGCATAGACGGTCTTGCCGTCGAGCTCGATCATGCACTCCTTGCAGGCATTGGCGTTGATGCAGGAGAAGCGGATCGCCAGGCTCGGATCGCGATGAATGCGGATCCAGCGCAAGCCGTCGAGCACCGACTGGCCGTGCTCGAACGGCACGGCGTAGGTTTCCCATGTGCCGGCGTCGGCGATGTCGCCGCGCCATATCTTGAGCGTGGCCTGTTGGGTCATGAGGCCGCCGCCTGCAATGTCTCGGTGTGTTTCGATACCGTGATGCGGCCGTTGCGCAGCCGAATGAACTGGTTGAACGCCCAGTCCGGCGACGTGTCCGGATAATCCTCGCGATGCTGGGCGCCGCGCGTTTCGGTGCGCGCCAGCGCGGCTTGCGCGACCGACTTCGCTACCATCAGCATGTTGCGCAGGTCCAGCCAGTCAACGCGGCGCATGTCGAAACTCTTGCCGCTGCCCTGCGGCCGGTCGCCGATCTCCGCCGTCATGCGGTCGATCTTCTCGATGGCACGCGCGAGCTTGGCGCCGGTGCGCAAGGCGCCGACCTCGTCCTGCATGATGGCCTGCAGCGTCTCGACCATCTCGGCGGTGTTGATCTCGCGGTCCGGCGCCGCCGCCGTGATCAAATCGATCAGCGCGGCTTCGTTGTCGGCGGACGTGGCGTCGGCGAATTCCCGGTTGGCGAATTCGGCCGCGCATTGGCCGGCGCGGCGGCCGAAGACGAAAGCTTCGGTGATGGCGTTGCCCGACAGCCGGTTGGCGCCGTTGGCGCCGCCGACCGCTTCACCCGCGGCGAACAGGCCGGGCAGCCCTGTTTGCATCTGCGTGTCGACGACGATTCCACCCATGTGATAATGCGCGATCGGCGCCACCTCGACCGGCATCTTGGTCAGGTCGATGCCGTTGTCGGCGAGCCGGTCGATGACCGGGCCGAAGGCTTCGCGCAATTTGGCTTCCGGTACGTGCTGGAAGCTCAGATAGACGCC
>CAITEM010000195.1 GCA_903891395.1 uncultured Hyphomicrobiales bacterium
CTTTCGCGATAACGCCGAGCCCGCGTGTCATAACGAAGCCGATGCTTAATGCATCGCAAAGACCGCCACATAAACCACCGCAAGCAGCACGATCACCGCGCCGGTGCCGGCCAGCAACACATACAGCACAGGCTTGCCCGGACGGGCGCCGCGCGCCTCGATCGCGGATTCGACAATATGGCCATTCTCGACATGCGGCATTCGAATGTTCTCCTGACTATGCGGCGCTTTGCGCGAAGGCGCCGCCGCATTTCAGGAAAACAACGCATCACAGCCGCCGCCGTTCCGTTGGCGGAACGGACATCCCCGCGGCCGTTAAGCCGTCGGGCGAACGCAAGTGTGGAGCATGGACCTAACATAGCCCAGCAGCGCGCCGCTGTCAATACAGTCCTAGGATTATTTATTGAATTATTTTGCCGCCTGGTGCCGTCAGAACGGATTGGGCAGTTCGACGCCGAACACGGCGCTCAAGATGCCGCGCACGATCTGGTAGAGGATCAGCCCCGCCGTCGCCAGGCCGGCCAGTCCCATCAGCGTCATGATCACCAGGCCGCCGAAACGGTTGCCGGCGGTGTCGTGACGGACGCGGTTGTTGGGCTTGTTGTTCGGCAGTTCGACTGGCATGGGCGTCTCTTCCGTGACGGGCCCGCCGGTGTCCCACCTGCGCCAAACAAACGCAAATCGGGAGCGTGCGGCAAAGCTACACCAGCAGCGCGGCGCTGTCAATATACTCCTAGGACTATTTTATAAATATTTTGACGCCGCCCTACTTCGGCAGATCGGCATGACACGCCTTGCCCCAGTCGTTCCAGAGCCAGCCGCATTTGGTGCAGCCGCCGAGCGACAGGCCCAGAAAGACAAGACACAGAATCGCGGCGAACTTGTTCATGGCGGCCATATTAGCCGATCGAGCCGCCGCCCGCGAGGCCTAGGTCGTCTGCTTCATGGGCTGCAGATCGAAGCTGATGGCGAACACGTCGGCGCCCTTGGCATCGACCACCGACATCGACCAGCCCGACAGATCCTGCACCGTCGGGTGGCACATCGCGGCTTTCAGGTCGCGCACCTGCTGGGTGGCGTGCGCGCGCGCCGCCGCCATCCCCTTCAACTCGACGCCGGAGCCGTCGGTGAATTGGCGCTTCCCATCGCTGAAGTGGAAGAAATAGCGCGGCACGTCGCGTTCCCCTTTTCGAGGAGGCAGAGGACCGCGCGTAGCAAAGCCCAGTGACAGCCGGATAACCAGCCGTTTATTCACGTCGTAAGGCCGGATAATGCGCCTTTTTGAAACGTTCTATTTAGCGGTGCTGTCGAAACGTTTGCGCGCTTCCTGAATGTCGGGGCGGTGCGTCCGCGCCCACAGACCGAGCCCGCTGACCGGCTCGAGCAGCGACCGTCCGAGACCGGTCAATTCGTAATCCACCCGCGGCGGCACGGTGGCGAACACCGTGCGCGTCACCAGCCCGTCGCGCTCCAGCGCGCGCAACGTCAGCGTCAGCATGCGCTGCGAAATGCTGCCGAGCGCACGGCGCAATTCGTTGAAACGCTTGGGCCCATCGCCCAAAGTCGATACCACCAGCACCGTCCATTTATCGCCGACCCTGGCGAGCACCTCGCTCACCGCCCGGCAGTCTTCAGGCACATCCAGGGTACTGGGTACCGGTTCTGTGCCTGCTTGCTTGTTTTTACCAGTCATCTATGTAGCCTCAGTATTCATTCGTAACCACAACGTAGAGGGGCCCATGTCTAAATTCAAGCTCGGCGTCATCGTCGGCAGCAACCGCAAGGAATCGATCAACCGCAAGCTGGCGCAGGCGCTGGCCAAGCTCGGCAGCAATGCCTTCGAGGCGAACTTCATCCGCATCGACGACCTGCCGCTCTATAACCAGGACCAGGAAGCCGACCTGCCTGCCGAAGTATCGCGCTTCAAGAAGCACGTCACCGAGTCCGACGCGCTGCTGTTCGTCACGCCCGAGCACAGCCGCTCGATTCCCGCCGTGCTCAAGAGCGCCATCGACTGGGGCGCGCGGCCGTGGGGCAAGACGTCGTGGCCCGGCAAGCCCGCCGCCGTCATCGGCACCTCGGGCGGCGCCGTCTCCAGCGCCATCGCGCAACAGCATCTGCGCGCCGTGCTCGGCGATCAGGGCCTGCATCTGATGGGCGGCGAGGCCTACATCCTGTTCAAGCCCGAATTGATCGACGCCGAGAGCAACGTCACCGACGACAGCGTGCGCAAATTCTTGCAGGCCTTCGTCGACCAGTTCGCCGCCTTTGCCGGCAAATTTCTCAAATAGACGCCGTCACGGCCGACGGAAGAGAAGCGAGTTCAATACCGATAGTGCGGCACATCAGCGCCCCCGGCAGGCTTCCGCCTCCGGGGGCACGATGATACCGTGGTTGCATCGGGAAACGTTGCAACAGGCTTCGTCCATCCACGACAAGAAGGGATGACGGACCTTCAATCGGGAGGATGGACTCATGCGACTTTCGAGGAGCGTATTGCTGTTAGGCGCGGCGCTGTCGTTGGCGGCAGCGCCCGCTTTAGCTGAAGACCTCAATATCGGTTTCATCGCGCCGATGACCGGCGGCTTTGCGCAAGTCGGCAAGGACATGGTCGACGGCTTTCAGATGTATCTCGACGAGACCAACAGCGACTTCGCCGGCGCCAAGGTGAAACTGATCGTCGAGGACGATCAGGCCAAGCCCGATCTCGGCGTCACCAAGGCCAAGAAGCTGATCCTCAGCGACAAGGTGCAGATGTTCGTCGGCGGCGTGCTGGCCTCGACCGGCTATGCGCTTGCCCCGGTCAGTACCAGCGAGAAAACCGTCTACCTCGCCTCGGTACCCGCGTCCGACGATCTGACGCAACGCGACGCCAGCAAGTATCCGTATTTCTTCCGCACCGGCTGGTCGTCATCGCAGCCGCACCACGCGCTCGGCGCCTGGGCCTGCGAACAAGGTTACAAGAAAGTCGTCACCGTCGCCGCCGACTACGCCTTCGGCTACGAGTCGGTCGGCGGTTTCCAGAAAGCCTTCGAAGACTGTGGCGGCAAGGTCATCCAGAAAATCTGGCCGACGCTCGGCAACAAGGACTTCGGCCCGTACATCAGCACCATCAAGCCCGACGCCGACGCCGTGTTCTCGCTGATGGTGGGACCGATGGCGGCGCAATTCCCCAAGCAATTGCGCGCCGCAGGTTTCAAGAAGACCATCCTCGGCGGCGGCACCAGTTATGACGAGTTCGCCCTGCCCTTCATGTCCGACGAAGTCATCGGCGATATTTCGGCGCTGCACTACAGCGCCGCGCTCGAGACACCGGCCAACGAGAAATTCGTCAAAGCCTACCGCGCCAAATACGGCAAGGTGCCGTCCTACTTTTCTGAAAGCAATTACAGCACCGCCAAGATGATCCACGAGGTCTACAAAAAGACCGGCGGCACGTGGCCGGGCCCGGAAAAATTTATCGAGATGATGTCGGCACTCAAGCTCGATACGCCGCGCGGGCCGGTCAGCTTCGACGAGCTGCGCAATCCAGTACAGGACATCTACATCAAGAAGGTCGAGAAGAAACAGCTATTCGGCTACGACAAGCCCGAACTCTGGAATACGGTGGTCAAGACCTATCCGCAGGTCAGCCAATTCTGGACCTACGGCAAAGAAAAATTCCTGGCACAGCCGGTCTACAGCCGCGAATTTCCGCCCTGCAAGTTCTGCGAATAGTCTTCGCGCACGCCACGATCAAACCCCGGCTCTCAGCGCCGGGGTTTTCAATTATGCGTGCGGGGCGTCTTGCCGATGCCCCATTCATCCGGGATCGGCGTCGCCGGCGCTGTGGGCGCGACGGAGCCTTCCGACGGCGGCGTCGGTCCCTTCAGCGGCCGTTCCTCCATCGAGATCAGGAACGCCATGCCGAATGTCAGCACCAGCGCGCAGGCCAGGAACACGAAGCGGAACGCAAAGCTCAATTCGGTGGCGGACGCCGCGCGCGCTAGCATCTCGACCGACATGCCGGTAACGCCGCCAAGCCCGCCCAGCACGATCGCGCCGAGCACGGCCACGATCAGCGCCGAGAACAGCGCGCGGAAAAAGTTCGCGGCGCCGGTCGCGACGCCCATCTGCGAGCGCGCCACGGCGTTCTGCAGACACACCGTCGACACCGGAAACACCGTGCCCAAGCCCGCGCCGACCACCGTCAGCAATACCAGCACCAGCGTGATCGGCATCGAGCCGGGCCAGATCGCCAAAGGCACAAGCGCGAAGATGGCGATCGACAACCCCACCAGCGACACGCGCTTATAGTGTTCCATGTGCATCATCAGCCGGCCGGTAATGGTGGAGAACACCACGGTCGCGCTCATCAGCGGAATCAGCCCCATGCCGGATTGGCTCGCCGACAAATGCTGCACCACTTCGAAATACAGCGGGATGAAGATCGTCATCCCGACCAGCGTCCCCATGTTGCAGGCGCCAGCCAATGCCGCGCAGCGCACCACCGGATTGCCGAGCACGGTCAAAGGCAGGAACGGCTCAGTCGTCGACACCAGACGCCAGGCGAACAAGCCCCACAACACTGCGGACGTCAGCAGCAGCGCGCCGATCGGCAGGGAGATCCAGTCGTAATGCCGTCCGCCCCAGGACAGCGCCAACAGCAAAGCCACAGACGCCGTGATCATCAGGCCGGCGCCGATGATGTCGAGCCGGTGCTTGCGCGGGACGTAAGGCACCAGCTTCAGAACGCTGGAGGTCATGCCGAGGGCGACCAGTCCCAAAGGCAGGTTGATCCAGAAGATAAACGACCAGTCGAGATGCTCGGTGAGGAAACCGCCCAACACCGGCCCGCCGACCGACGAGATCGCGAACACCGCGCCGATGTAACCCTGATAGCGGCCGCGCTCGCGCGGCGTGACGATGTCGGCGATGATGGTCTGCGCCAATGCCATCAGGCCACCGCCGCCGAGGCCCTGCAGCGCACGCGCCAAGATCAACTCCGTCATGCTGGCTGCCATGGCGCAGGCGACAGAGCCGACGACGAAAATGCCGATCGCGGTCAGCATCACGACCCGCCGGCCATAGATGTCCGACAGCTTGCCGTAGAGCGGAGTCGAGGCCGTGCCGGTCAGCAGATAGGCGGTCACCACCCAGGAGAGGTCGTTGAGATTGTTGAAGCGCCGCCCGATGGTCGGCAGCGCGGTGGCAACGATGGTCTGGTCCAGGGCGCCCAGGAACATCGTCAGCATAATGCCGATAACGATGGCCTTGATCTCGGGATGCGTCAGCGCGCGCGGGTGGGCCGCGGCGTCGGACCTGGTATCGGGATTATGCTTGGCCGGGTGCACATTCATGGGGCGGTTGATGCCGCGCGCCGCCCCCGATTGCAATGGGGAACACCGCAGGGGTGGTATGAGGCCGCGGCCCAGCGCAGACTTCAGGCATGAATCGAATCGCCGCCCGGAACTTCGCCGTCCTGCTGGGACTTGTGCTGGCTGCCCCCGCTGCCGCCCGTGACCTTCCCGGCGGCTTGGTTTACCTGCGCGATATCGATCCGAGCATCGCGCAGGACATGCGGTACGCCTCGCGCGACAACTTCGTCGGCCAGCCGTTGCCCGGTTACGATGCGCCGGAATGCGTGCTGCGCCGCGACGCCGCGCTGGCCTTGCGACAGGTCCAGGCCGATCTCGCCCGCGAGCACCTCAGCCTCAAAACCTACGACTGCTACCGCCCCACCCGCGCCGTCGCCGCGATGGCGCACTGGTCGCAAGACCGCGACACCGGCGCAACGAAGCGCTTCTATCCGGCGCTGGAGAAGCGAACGCTATTCGGCCTCGGCTACATCGCCGCGCAGTCGGCGCATTCGACCGGCACCGCGATCGATCTGACGCTGGTCCGCCTTCCTGCCACCAGCACGCCGCCTTACGACACGACTGTCGCTTACGGCCCCTGCACCGCGCCGGCGGCGCAACGCGCGCCGGACTCGGGCATCGACATGGGCACCGGCTTCGACTGCTTCGACACCAAAAGCCACACCCGCAGCCCCGCCATCGGCGGCGAGCCGAAGCGCTGGCGCGACGTACTCGGCGCGGCGATGCGCGCGCACGGTTTTAAGAACTATTTTCGCGAATGGTGGCACTTCACTTACGGCCCGCACCCGCGCGCGGCCTACGACTTTCCGATCGCGCCGCGCCCGCGTTGAACGCTTTGCGGCGCCGCCTTCGCTTTCGCACCCTTCGGCCACTTGCCCGGCCACTTCACGATGAATTCTTCCAGCCGTTCGTCCGGCACATCCATTTCGCTCGCGGCGACGCGGCCGCGCACCGAAATGCCGGCCTGGTGAACCGTGTCGGGATCGCCGGACACCAACGGGTGCCACCAATACAGGTCGCCGCCGTCGGCAACGAGCTTGTAGCCGCAGGTCGGCGGCAGCCAGGTCAACCGCTTGATGTTGCGCGGCGTCAGCCGCACACAATCGCGCACCTTGGTCTGGCGGTGCGCATAGTCGCTGCAGCGGCAACTCTGCCCGTCGAGAAGCTTGCAGCCGACGTCGGTGTAGACCGTCTCGCCGGTATCGACATCGGTCAGCTTGTTGAGACAGCAGCGGCCGCAGCCGTCACACAGGCTCTCCCACTCCTTGGCCGTCATCTCGGCCATGGTCTTGGTCCGCCAGAACGGAAGCTCGGGCGCAAGCGCGGCGAGCGCCTTTGCCATGGAGGTCACTTTTGCCGTCGGCTTCGCGGAAGTCGGTTTGGTCGTCTTGAAAACCATCAGGAATCCTTCACGGCCCTTGTAGACCGTGAATCAGTCCCCGTCATGGCTCGACTTTGCTGTGTGGACAGTCAGCCTTTGGGCTTGGTAACCACCGGCTCGGACGCCGCTTTGGGCATGCCCGGCGCGCCGGCAATGCGCACCTGATCGCCCGCGGCGATACCGTCCGGCGGCGTTGAAATCACCCGGTCGGTGGCGTTCAAGCCGGTCGCGATCTCGATCTCGCGGCCGTGGTCGCGCGCGATGGTCACGGGCTTGAGCATCACCCGGTCATCGGGGCCGATGGTCGCAATCCGCAAACCGCCCTGGTCGAAAATCAGCGCGCTCGACGGCACGACGACGGTGGCGTCCAGCGCCGGGATCTCCAGATGAACATTGGCGAAAGCGCCGGTCATCAGTTCGCCCTTCGGATTGTCGATGGCCAACAAGACCCGCGTCGTGCCCGACGCGCTGTCGACCGACTGCGCCGACGCTTCTACGATCGCCGGGAACGTCCGGCCGGCATATTCCGGCACCACGATCTGCGCTTTGCTGCCGACCTTGATGCTGGGCATATAACTCTGCGGCACGTTGACGTAGCCGCGCAGCTTGGTGATGTCGGAGACGCCGAACAAAGCCGGTCCGCCGCCGGCGCCGGCGTTGATCAGCGACCCGACGTCGGTCGCGCGCGCGGTCACGCTGCCGTCGAATGGCGCCGTGATGCGCTTGTATTTCTCCAGCACGCGCTGCCGGTCGAGATTGGCCGTGAC
>CAITEM010000196.1 GCA_903891395.1 uncultured Hyphomicrobiales bacterium
AGCTGTTTCGAGGTGATGATGCCGATGCGCCCCAACAGGGTCAGGATCACCGGCAGCTGGAAAGCGATGCCGAAGGCGAAAATCAGCGACATCATCAGCGACAGATATTCGCCGACCTTGGGCAAGAGCGCGATCGAGGCTTCGTTCTCGCTGCCCGGCTGCTGCATGTGCAGCGAGAACCGGATCAGCATCGGCAGCACCAGGAAATAGACCACCGTGGCGCCGAGCGCGAAGAAGAACGGCGTCGCGATCAGATACGGCAGGAACGCCTTGCGCTCGTGGCGATAAAGGCCCGGCGCGACGAACATATAGATCTGTCCGGCCACCACTGGAAACGACAGGAAGGCGGCGCCGAACATCGCGAGCTTCAACTGCGTGATGAAATATTCGAGCAACGCGGTGTAGATGAATTTCGAATTCTCCGGGCCCGCCACCCAGACGAACGGCCACACCAGGACATTGTAGATGTCCTTGGCGAAGAAAAAGCAGAACGCAAACATCACGCCGAAAGCGAGCAGCGCCTTGATCAGCCGCGAGCGCAGCTCGATCAGGTGCTCCATCAAGGGCGCCTTGGTCGACTCGATGTCTTCCTGGCTCATCGTCGGTTGCTCACGTGCCGGTGCCCGTCTTGACGTGAGGCTCGGCGTCTTGCGCCGCCTGATGCGCGCCTTGCGTTTCTTGCGGCGGCAGCGACGGCGCGAAATCCTTCTCGGTCAACGGCGGCACTTCGCTGGGCAGCGGCACGTCGACGGCGGGCAGCGCACTGGCTGGCAGCTTCTCGCCGTCGGTGAGATCGCCGGGCTGCGGCGCCGGCGGCGCGTCGGCCGAGGCCAGCGGCGTGGCCGGCGTATCGAGGGACGTATTGAGGTCTTTCAGCGGGTCGTCGAAGGCGAAGGCCTTCTCCATGTCCTGCTGCGTCTCCTTCATCGGATCGAAGTTGGTGATGTCGGAGGCGATGTCGTCGGCGTGTTTCTTGAGGTCGGTGAGTTCGGCTTCGCGCAAGGCTTCCTGGAACTGGCCCTGGAATTCGTTGGCCATGCGCCGGACCTTGCCCATCCAGTGGCCAATGGTGCGCAGGACCGTCGGCAGTTCTTTCGGCCCAATCGCGATCAGCGCGACGATGCCGATGACCACCATCTCGCCCCAACCCAAACCGAACATGAGCTTATTGACTCCAACGCACCCGGCTCTCGCCCGCGGCCTCAGGCCGGCAGGCGCAACGTGCCGGCGCTCGACGAATTAAGAGCGGACGCTCTCGGGCCGGCTCTCGGTCTTGGCGGTCGCGCCGGGTTCAATGGTCTTGACCGGCGCGGGCGGCGCCTCGGCGGTCTTTTCGTCTTCCGCCATGCCTTTCTTGAAGGCTTTGATGCCCTGAGCGAAGTCGCCCATCAGACCGGAAATCTTGCCGCGGCCGCCGAACAGGACCATGACCACCAAAAGCACGATCATCCAGTGCCAAATACTAAACGAACCCATCGGCTTACCCTCCACGGGCCAAGGCACCACGCGGCGCCGTCCCATCCATGATTTGACCCGAAACTAGGCCCCAAAGCTGTCAAAAACAAGGACTTAACCGCGCCGGGAGGCGACGCGGTTAAAGGCCGAAGCCGGTAATGGCGGTTATTTCTCCGGGAGCGTTTCCGGCGGCGCGAGACCAAAATCGAGATCGCCGGGCTCCAGCGGGTCCTCGTCGTCGCGCAGCGTGGAATCGTCGGACGGCATCGGCACGCCGAAGCCGGCGGGCATGTTGCCTTCGAGCAAGCCGGCGCCCTTCAACTCGTCGAGGCCCGGCAGATCGCCGACCTCCTCCAGGCCGAAATGCGACAGGAAGGTCTCGGTGGTGCCGTAGGTGATCGGCCGGCCCGGCGCCTTGCGGCGGCCGCGCGGGCGAATCCAGGCGGTCTTGAGCAGTACGTCGAGCGTGCCGGTTGCGGTCTGCACGCCGCGAATTTCCTCGATCTCGGCGCGCGTCACCGGCTGGTGATAGGCGATGATGGCCAGCGTCTCGATCGCGGCACGCGACAACTTGCGCGTTTCGACGGTCTGCTTGGTCAAGAGCCACGACAGATCGCCGGCGGTGCGGAAGGTCCACTTCTTGCCGACGCGCACCAGGTTGACGCCGCGCGTGGCATATTCGGCCTGCAGCATCGACAATGCGGCTTTCAGATCGACGCCATCGGCGAGCGGACGCCTGAGCGTCGCTTCGTCGAGCGGGCCTTCGGCGGCAAACTGCCACGCCTCGAGCTGGCGCAGTTCTTCCGCCCGCGCCGACGGGTCTTGCGCGGCCACGACGCCCTGCTCCGGGTCTTCCCCGGCCTCGCCGGATTCCTGCTGAGCG
>CAITEM010000197.1 GCA_903891395.1 uncultured Hyphomicrobiales bacterium
GCCATGGGCGATATATGGGGCGATCACCGCGCCTTGTCTAACAGGCACAAGTTTGAAACCGCCCTTCTTCGCTCTCCCCGCCTGCGCGGGGACGAGAAACTCACACCTTGCCCTCTCCCTCCCCTAGCCTTATATTCCTGTCCACGCCCCTCGTCCCCCTGTTCCGCCCCGCCCCCGTCCGCCTGCGCGACCTGCTCACCGAGCCCGGCGCCGTTTCCGCGCCGCGGCCCAAAGGCAGGAACGGCGAGGCCTCGCGACGCCCGTACACCGACGCCACGGTGGCGCGGGTGCGGCGGCTGATCGAGGAGACGGCGCTGAACTACGACGATATCGCGGCGAAGACCGGCGTCGGCCGCGCCAGCATCAGCCGCTGGACGCGCGACCACGGCTGGCAGCGCCATCCCTTCGCGCCGCGCGCCACCGACACCATCCCGCGCGTCCGCGCCGGGCAGAAACTGAAATTACGCTTGTTGGCCGAGCGGCTGCACAAACTCGCCGAGCGTTACGTGCGCGAACTGGAAGAGGCGCCGGCCGTCGATGTCGACAGGCTGATGCAGGCGCTCAACATGCTGAAGATGGCGCGGCTCGAAGCGATGGGACGCAGGCGCCGTCGTAAATGGGAGAGCGAGACGCTCACCGGCGCGCAATGGGAAGCGCGCGACGTCGCGGTGCGCAGGGCGCTGACGGAGATGCGCCGCGGCGGCGTCGATCTCGACCGCGTACCGCCGGACGCGCTCGATCTTGTGACCCACGCGCACGCGCCGCCGGAGGACGATCATCCGGCGTTACGGCTGAGGGGGGTGGAGGAGGCGATGACCGACCTGGAGCGAATGCATCCACCGAACCTCGACACCGCTAATATCGAAGCGATTTCGATCAAATTGGGAAAGCTTCATGCCGCATTGGCAGCGGGCCTGTCTCGAAAGATGCTTACGTCGATGGAGCGAATTCATTCGCGAACGTGACGGGCACCGTTGCGTCGATTGCCACGCACGCCGTCGGTTGTCCGCGCATCACATCTGCCGAAAATCCTTTCTGACAGCCGCAGAATTTCAAACTGGAAACGGCATAACGCTCTGCGCCTCATGTCACAAAGAGACGCATCAAGGCTTCAACGGACGTCCAAATTTGGAATTACCAGTGGATGCCCAAGGAGGAGAGAAGCTTCAGAAGATGGAACGGCTCTACAGCATCCTTACTGATGACGCTGTCGAGCGTGGCCTCATGCAGGAAGAGTTCTACTATCTGAGCGACGAAATACTCAATTGCTTCAAGCGAATGCAGGGATACGACCGGGCGCATTTCCCGGGCGCGCGAATTGAGCAAGCGTACTTAATATTGGCCGAGTGTGAGTACGGCATACGCCGGAGTACGTTGGAGGTCGACGGCTTTCGGTGAGGTCGGCGCGTTTCATGAGATGCTCCTTGTTCTGCGAACGCTGGTTCGCCGCAAAAATAAGCAATTTCTGCGCCAGCTGTTACGCCCGCTTCTTCTCCGCCATCGCCGCCTCGGCGTCCAATCCCAGCACCTGGTGGATCTGCGCCACCACCGCGGCGCCCTCGCCGATCGCGGCGCCGACGCGCTTGGTCGAGCCGGCACGCACGTCACCGATCGCGAAGACGCCGGGCATGCTGGTCTCGAGAACCATCGGCGCACGGCCCGCATCGGCGGCGAATTTATCGCCGGTGATGACGAAGCCCTTGCCATCGGTCTCGACGCAGCCTTTGAGCCAGTCGGCATTCGGATCGGCGCCGATGAACAAGAACAAATGGCGTAGCGGATACGTTTTATCCTTGCCCGTGGCGCGGTCGCGGAACGTGGCCGACGCCAGGCCCTGGCTGTCGCCGCTCAGGGCGACGACCTCCGAGCCGGTGTAGATCGTGACGTTGGGCAACGCCTTGATGCGGTCGATGAGATATCTCGACATGGTGGCTTCGAGGCCCTTGCCGCGCACGCTCAGATGCAGATGCTTGACCTTGGGCGCGAGAAACACGACCGCCTGCCCGGCCGAATTGCCGCCGCCGATCAGCGCCACTTCCTCGCCTTCGCACAGCTTGGCCTCGATCGGCGACGCCCAATAAGAAACGCCGTTGTTGTCGAAGTCGGACAGATTGGCGATCGCCGGGCGGCGATAACGCGCGCCGGACGCAACGATGACGGTCTTAGCCTTGATCGCCTTGTTGCCGGCGATGTCCAGTGTGAACAGAGCCGACGACGCGCCGCCGCAATCGAGCTTGGCGACTTCGAGCGGAATGGCGATCTCGGCGCCGAACTTCTGCGCTTGGTTGAAGGCGCGGCCGGCGAGTGCCTGCCCGGAGATGCCGGTCGGAAAGCCGAGATAGTTCTCGATCCGCGCCGATGCGCCGGCCTGCCCGCCGAACGCGCGCTGATCGAGTACGATCATCGACAGCCCTTCGGACGCGCCATAGACGGCGGCGGCAAGACCCGCGGGACCAGCGCCGACCACGGCGACGTCATAGATCTTGTCGGGATCGAGTTCCGGCGTGATGCCGAGACAGGCGCCGGCCTCGGCGTCGCTCGGCCGCTTGAGCAATGCGCCGTTCGGGCAGATCATCAGCGGCAGTTCGGTTTCGAGCACGCCAAAGCGTTCGACCGCGGCGCGCGCTTGCTCGTCGTCCTCGACGTTAAGCACCGTGTAAGGATAACCGTTGCGCGACAGAAAGCCCTGGATACGCAAAAGGTCCGGCGCATGCGGATGGCCTATCAGCAGCGAACCGGCGCCGCCTTCCTGGATCAGCGCCACGCGCCGCAAGATGAAAGCGCGCATCATGATCTCGCCCAGTTCGGCGGAGCCGACCATCAGCGCGCGGATGTGGGCGGCATCGAACGGCAAGGCCCCGCAGCCGTCCAAGCCGGCATGCCCGGCGGCGATGGTGCCGTGGCCGCTGAGCTGGCTGACCTCTCCGGAAAATTGCCCGGCGGACAGCGAAATCACCGACGACTCACGATGCAAGCCGTCGCGGCGTACGATTTCGAGACTGCCCTCGAGTACCAGCCAGGCCGGCGCATTGCGCGTGCCGACGTCATAGACCAGATCGCCGGACTTGAAGTGCTGCAAGGGCCCGCTGGCGAAGCGTTTGGCGGCTTCGAGATGCGCGGCGTCAAGCACCGGAAACATCTGGTCGAAGCGGGTATCGACGAGGCTCATTCCACATTCTCCTGACCGGGCCGTTATCCTAGCACAGCCGCCGATAACTTTTCCGTCATGCCCGGGCAACGGCTCATCATTGAGTATACATAGAGCCGGTCGATGACGAACCGATGAGGCTAGCATGCGCAGCGAACGCTTCACTTTCCCGAACGCCAAAGGCGAACAACTCGCAGCCACCCTCGACTTGCCGCTGGGCAAGCCGACGGCCTACGCACTGTTCGCGCATTGTTTTACCTGCGGCAAGGACAACCTGGCCGCCAGGCGCATCGCCGAGCGGCTGACCAATTACGGCATCGCCGCGCTGCGTTTCGATTTCACCGGGCTGGGCCACAGCGAAGGCGAGTTCGCCAATACCCATTTTTCCTCGAACGTCGACGATCTCGTCGCCGCCGCGGATCACCTGCGCAAGACGCACGGCCCGCCGTCGATCCTGATCGGCCACAGCCTGGGCGGCTGCGCCGTGCTGGCGGCGTCACACCGCATCGCCGACGCGCGCGCGGTGGTGACCATCGGCGCTCCCTTCGGACCGAGCCATGTTGTCGGGCTGTTCAAGGACAGCGTCGACGACATTCGCAAAGATGGCGAAGCCGAAGTCTCACTGGCCGGACGGCCGTTCACGATCAAGCGTGAATTTCTTGACGACGTCGCCGAAAAGAAGCTGAACGAATGTCTCGCCAACCTGCACAAGGCGCTGCTGGTGTTTCATTCGCCGACCGACGAACTGGTCGGCATCGACAACGCCTCGCACATCTTCGGCGCGGCCAAGCATCCCAAGAGTTTCGTGTCGCTGAATGGCGCCGACCATCTGCTGACCAAGAAGAGCGACGCGGTTTATGTCGCCAATGTGATCGCGGCCTGGGCCGAACGCTATCTCGATCAGCCCGAAGTGATGACGGAGGCCGAGATCGACGCCGGCCTGGTGCTGGTGCGCGAAACCCATGGCGGCAAATTCCAGCAGGAGATATTGACCGGACCGCACCGTCTGCTCGCCGACGAACCGGAGAAAGAAGGCGGTCTCAATTCCGGGCCCAGCCCTTACGAATTCCTGCTGGCGGGTTTGGGCGCCTGCACCGCGATGACGGTGCGGCTCTATGCCGACTTCAAGAAGATTCCGCTCGACAACGTGTCGGTGCGGCTGAGCCACGGCAAAATCCACGCCAAGGATTGCGAAACCTGCGACACCAAGATCAGCAAAGTCGATCACATCGACCGCGCCATCACGCTGGAGGGAAATCTCGACGCCGAGCAGCGCCAGAAGCTGATGGACATCGCCGAAAAGTGTCCGGTGCATCAGACGCTGGAATCGAAGATCGACATTACCACCGTCGAGCGACCGGCTTCGGTTTGAGATCGGCGACGGCCGCGCGCGGCCGTGCCCACCACGCAAGGCTCATCTGCGTATTTGCGTCGGCCTTGGCACATGGATTGAATGGTCAAGCGCATGGACAAACATCGCGCCGATCCGAGACTCATGCTGGTTGCCAGTTTTCTGGCGGCCTATGTGTTCATCATCTACGTCACGCACGCCTAGTCCGATCGTCCGGATTCGATTTCGGGCGGTATCGGGTTCTGGCCCGGGCCTGTGACACTCTAGGCATGGTGCCACGGCGGCCCATGCCCTCCTTTCCCTTGCGACTTGACGCTGTCCAGGCCGTGGTCCACATTAGAACAAATAGGGAACATAAATCGTATCCCGCGCGTTGGCAACGCCAGATACTGTTGCTCTGCCAAAGGCTTAACGATGATCGAGGAACTGCGCCAGCGCCTGCAGATGATGCAGAAACCCGCCGGGCTCGAAGACGGTCCGGGCGCGCTTCCGCTTGGCATACCGGCAGTCGACGACGCGCTCGGCGGCGGGCTGGCGCGCGGCGCGCTGCATGAGGTCGCGGCGCCCGGAGAGGCCCATCTGACCGCGGCGACCGGCTTCGTACTGGGTCTGGCGTCTGGCGGACAGGCGCGCGTCTGCTGGATCGCCGAGGACATGGCGAAACTGGAAAGCGGCGCACCCTACGGGCCGGGACTCGACACGTTCAGCCTCGCGCCCGAGCGGCTGCTGACGGTGAGCGTGGCGCGACCGCGCGACCTGCTGTGGGCGATGGAAGAAGCCTTGCGCTGCCGCGCCATCGGCGCGGTGATCGGCGAATTGCGCCACGGCGCGTTGGACGCGGTGTCGGTGCGGCGGCTGTCGCTGGCGGCGGCCGACAGCGGCGCGCTGGCGCTGCTGCTGCGCGCCCAACCGGGCAGCGACGCGTCCACCGCCGCCACACGCTGGATCGCCGGCGCCGCGCCCTCCGCCGCCCGCGCTTTCGAATTCGGCGCGCCGCGGTTCGCCGCGCATCTCACGCGTAACCGCCGCGGCCCCACCGGGTCCTGGATTCTCGAATGGAGTGACACCCATGAGCGCTTCGTCCTCACAACGCCTGCTGTGCCTGTGGCTGCGCCGCCTCTCGACCGACCGCATCGTCAGACACCGTCTCGCCACGTCGCGTGAGGCTTTGCCCGCGGGTCCCCTCGGCGTTGCCGGCAAACGCGGCAACGCCGAGGTGCTGGTCGGCATCGACGACACCGCGGAACGGCGCGGCCTGCACATCGGCCTCGGGCTGGCGCAGGCGCGCGCCATGCATCCGGCGCTCGACGTCGTGCCGGAAGACGCCGGCGCCGATGCCGGTTTGCTGGAAAGCATCGCCGACTGGTGCCTGCGCTACACGCCGCTGGTCGCCTGCGACGCACCCGACGGGCTGCTGCTCGACATCACCGGCTGTACCCATTTGTACAATGGCGAGCACGCACTGGTCGCCGATCTCGCCGGCCGCATCGAGCGCGCCGGTTTTGCCTATCGCCTCGCCATTGCCGGCACCATCGGCGCCGCCTGGGCCGCCGCGCATTATGGCAAGCCGGAAAGCTATGCCAGCGGCGAGGAACGCGCGGTGCTGGCGCCGCTGCCGCTTGGCGCGCTGCGGCTGCCGCCGGCGACCGTGGCGGCATTGGCGCGCGTAGGCCTTAAGCGCATCGGCGACATCCTCCCCCTCCCGCGCGCGCCGTTGACCGCCCGTTTCGGCAGCGACCTTATGCGCCAGCTCGACCGCGCGCTCGGCGCCGAGCACGAGCCGCTCAGTCCCCGGCTGCCGGTCGCGCCTTATGTCACCGAGGAGCGCTTCGCCGAACCGATCGGCCGCGAGGAAGATGTGCTGGGCACCATTGAGAAGCTAGCAGTGCGATTAGCCTTCGTGCTGGAGCGGCGCGGCGACGGTGCGCGGCGTCTCGAACTCGCTTTATTCCGTACCGATGGCGAGGTGCGCCGCATTGCCGCCGGCACATCGCGGCCGTTGCGCAATCCGCACGACATCCGCACGCTGTTCAGCGAACGGCTGGCGGCACTGGCCGATGCGCTCGATCCCGGCTTCGGTTTCGATATGGCGCGGCTGTCGGTGATGGTGGCCGAGCCTGCGCCGCCCGAGCAGATCGGCATGGGCGGTGCGGAGGACGCCATTGAAATCGGCCGTTTGGCCGACCGCCTCAGCGCACGACTCGGCGCCCAACGTGTGCGCCGCCTGATCGCACTGGACAGCCACATTCCTGAACTCGCCGCCGCCACCGTCCCGGTGCAGGCAGCCGCAAAGGATGACGGCTGGGCAGCGTTCTGCCGCCATCGCACCGAGGCCGAACTGCCGCCGCGGCCGTTGCGGCTGCTGATGCGGCCGGAGCCAATCGAAGCGGTGGCCGAAGTACCGGACGGCCCGCCCTTGCGGTTCAAATGGCGTCGCGCGTTTCACGACGTGATCGCCGCCGAAGGCCCCGAGCGCATCGAGGGCGCATGGTGGAGCGAGCACGGCGGACCTGCGCGTGACTATTTCCGCGTCGAGGACAAAGCGGGACTTCGGTTCTGGCTTTTCCGCGCCGGGCTCTATCGCGATTTCGCGCCGGGCTCGGCGCCAAATTGGTTCCTGCACGGGACGTATGCGTGAATGCTGCGAGTGAGTCATGCGTTACATCGAATTCGCCACCGCCTCGAACTTCTCGTTTCTGCGTGGAGCGTCGCATCCTGAAGAACTGATGATGCAGGCGGCCCATCTAAGCCTCGCCGGCCTGGGTCTGTGCGACCGCAACTCCGTCGCCGGCGTGGTGCGCGCGCATCTAGCCAAGCGCGAGCACAAACTAGCACTGAAATATCATCCCGGCGCGCGGCTGGTGTTTGCGGACGGCACGCCGGACATTCTCGTCTACCCGCGCGACCGCCCCGGCTGGGGCCGGCTCACGCGACTGCTGACTGTCGGCAATCTGCGCGGCAAGAAGGGCGAATGCATTCTCCACCTCGACGACCTGATTGCCCATGCGTTCGGGCTGGAGATGATCGCGATGGGTGGGAACGCAACATTACTCGCTAAATTGCGTACCTACGCTCCCGGCCGCGTGCGGCTGGCCGCCTCGATGCTTTATCGCGGGGGCGACCGAGCACGGCTGGCACGGCTCAAGAAGACCGCGCGCGAGGCGCAGGTGCCGCTGATCGCCATCAACGACGTGCATATGCATCATCCCGACCGGCGGCCTTTGGCCGACGTGCTCACTTGCATCCGCGAGAAAACGACCATCGACCGCGCCGGCCGCAAGCTTGCCGCTAATGCCGAGCGATTCTTGAAGCCGGCCGTTGAAATGGCGCGACTGTTCCGCGATGCGCCGGAGGCGATCGAAGAGACGCTGGTGCTCAGCGACGCCCTGACCTTCTCACTCGACGACCTGAAATATGACTATCCCGACGAAGCGATTGAAGGCTTCTCAACACCGCAATCAGCGCTCGCGCATCTTGCTTATGAAGGCGCCAAAGAGCGCTATCCCGGCAGCATCCCGGCGAAAGTACTGCTCGGCATCGAACATGAACTCGAACTGATCGCGGAGCGGAAATACGCGCCCTATTTCCTCACTGTGAACCATATCATTCATTATGCCCGCTCGAAGGGCATTCTCTGTCAAGGACGCGGCTCAGCGGCCAATTCCACCATTTGTTACTGTCTCCGTATCACTGAGGTCGATCCCGAACGCAACGATCTACTATTCGAGCGATTCATCTCTACCGAACGGGACGAACCGCCCGATATCGACGTCGATTTCGAACACGAACGGCGCGAAGAGGTCATTCAATATATTTATGAAAGATACGGGAAGCATCACGCCGGCATCGCCGCCACGGTGATCTGCTATCGCGGACGTTCGGCCATCCGCGAAGTCGGCAAGGCTTTCGGCTTGAGCGAAGACACCATCGGGGCGCTGTCATCCTCGATTTGGGGCAGCGGCGGCGGCGATGTGGCCAAAGCCGATATCGCCCGCACCGGGCTGGACCTGGACAGCAACCGCGTTCAGCAGATCACGGCCTTGGCGCAAGAGATCAATGGCTTCCCGCGTCACCTGTCGCAGCATGTCGGCGGCTTCGTCATCACCCGCAGCCGGCTCGACGAAGTCATGCCGATCGGTAACGGCGCGATGGACCAGCGCACTTTTGTCGAGTGGGACAAGAATGACCTGGATGCACTCGACATTTTGAAGATCGATGTGCTCGGTCTCGGAATGCTGTCGTGCCTTCGCAAAGCATTCGACTTGATGAAGAGTCACTACAATAAACCATTGACGCTTGCCGGCATTCTTACCCCCGAAGATGCCGCGGTTTACCGCATGTTGTCCCATGCGGATTCGCTCGGCGTGTTCCAGGTTGAAAGCCGCGCGCAGATGAGCATGCTGCCGCGTCTGAGACCGGAAAAATTCTACGATCTTGTCATCGAAGTCGCGATCGTGCGCCCGGGCCCGATCCAAGGCAATATGGTCCATCCTTATCTGCTGCGCAGACAGAATCCGGAAGCGGTCCGCTATCCATCGAAAGACCTTGAATCAGTGCTGGCGAAAACGCTTGGCGTGCCGCTGTTCCAGGAGCAGGCGATGAAGATCGCCATCGTCGCCGGCGGCTTCACACCGGGCGAAGCCGACCAGTTGCGCCGCGCCATGGCGACTTTCAAGCGCGCCGGCACCATCGGCACGTTCCGCGACAAGATGGTCAACGGCATGCTCGAAAGAGACTATTCGCGCGAATTCGCCGAACGCTGTTTCAGCCAGATCGAGGGTTTCGGCGAATACGGCTTCCCGGAGAGCCATGCCGCCAGTTTCGCGTTGCTGGTTTACGCCTCGGCCTGGCTCAAGTGCCATTATCCGGATGTATTTGCGGCGGCGTTGTTGAACGCGCAACCGATGGGCTTCTATGCACCGGCGCAGATCGTGCGCGATGCGCGCGACCACGGCGCCGAGGTGCGGGCACCGGACGTCAATCATTCGGACTGGGACTCGACGCTTGAGACCGGCCCGCGCGCCGCCGAGCATCTGCACGATCTGCATCGCGACATGCGCGACGACATCCACACGACGCATGCGCTGCGGCTGGGCTTGCGCGAGATCAAAGGAATTGCGGAAGACGACGCGAAGCTAATCGTGGCGAAACGCAGCGCGAACTATGATTCGGTCCGCGACGTCTGGCTGCGCACCGGATTATCGCCACGCGTGCTGGAGCGATTGGCCGACGCGGATGTCTTTCATTCGCTCGGTCTGACGCGGCGCGAGGCGTTGTGGGCGGCCAAGGCGCTCGGCCGCGTCGGCGACAGCGAGGATGATCTGCCGTTGTTTGGTCCCGCTGTCATACGCCGCGACGGCAGAGTATCCGGCACTTCAGAACCAAGAGGTGGATCGCCCGCCGGCGCGTACGATGACACTCTGAGGATGGGCGAACCCGACGTGCACTTGCCGCCCATGCCGCTCGGCGAGGAAGTCGTCAACGACTACCGTTTCCTGAGGCTGTCGCTGCGCGCGCACCCGGCGCAATTCCTGCGCGCCGATCTCACCCAGCGCGGCATCATTCACAACGAAACGCTGCGCAATCTCAAGACCGGTACGCGGGTGAAGATTTCCGGCCTGGTCACATGCCGGCAACGTCCAGGCTCGGCCAACGGCGTGGTGTTCATGACCATCGAGGACGAAAGCGCGGTCGCCAACGTCATCGTCTGGCCGCGCACCTTTGAGCGC
>CAITEM010000198.1 GCA_903891395.1 uncultured Hyphomicrobiales bacterium
GGCACCGGCAGCCTGCTCGGCTCCTTTGTCGGCAGCATCATCGTTGGCTTCATCTATAATTTCGGCCAGGCGCTGCTGCCCGAACTCGCTTACTTCGTGCTCTTCATGCCGATGCTGCTGGTGTTGCTGTTGCGGCCGCAGGGCCTGTTCGGCAGGCACGTACCATGACGCAGGCCCGCTTCCTGGCCATTGCCGTTGCGATCGTCGCGCTCGCCACGCTGCCGTTCTGGATGGGCGGGATCTATTACGTCAACGTCGCCAGCCAGATCCTGTTCTACGCCATCTTCGCGCTCGGCCTGAACGTGCTGGTCGGCTACGCCGGGCTGACCTCGCTCGGCCACGCCGCGCTGTTTGGCGTCGCCGCCTATGCCACCGGCTATATGCTGCAACTCGGCTACGGCCACACCGCATCGATCCTGGCGGCGCTAGTGGTCGGCGTGGCGTCGATGGCGGTCTATGCCGTGCTGTCGTTGCGCGCGACCGGCATCGGCTTCATCATGATCACGCTGGCGCTCGGCGAAATTCTGTGGGGCCTGGCCTATCGCTGGATCAGTCTGACCGGCGGCGACAAC
Source organism: uncultured Hyphomicrobiales bacterium (assembly GCA_903891395.1). Lineage (GTDB taxonomy): Bacteria > Pseudomonadota > Alphaproteobacteria > Rhizobiales > Xanthobacteraceae > Pseudolabrys. Next base: position 573 of record CAITEM010000198.1, read on the forward strand.
GGCATCAACGTGCCGAAGCGGCCGGCGCCGTTCGGCTTCTCGCTGTCGAACGCGACGAACTTCTATTTCGTCACGCTCGTCATCTTCCTGCTCGCGATCATCACCATGGCGGTGTTCGTGCGCTCACCGTTCGGCGCGGCGCTGCGCGGCACGCGTGACCAACCGCGCCGCATGAACGCGCTTGGCTACCACGTCTGGGCCATCCGCTTTTACGCCTGCCTGTTCTCCGGCCTGCTCACGGCCGTGTCCGGCATCCTGTTCGTCTACTACACCCAGTTCATCAGCCCGCAGACGCTGGCGCTGACGTCGTCGGCCGAAGTGCTGTTGATGGTGATCGCCGGCGGTCCGGGCACGTTGCTCGGGCCCATCGTCGGCGCCGCGCTGGTGGTGATCGTCAAGACCGTCGTCTCCGGCTTCGTCACGCGCTGGAACTTCCTGCTCGGCGCCATCTTCGTCGCCATCGTCATCTTCATGCCGGACGGGCTGGTGCCGGGCCTCACGAGACTGTGGCGCCTGGCGAGACGCAAACGGACGCCTGTCGCGGCCAAAACGGAGGGCACGCCATGAGCGCCCTCGTCATCAAGAACCTCAGCAAGGGCTTCGGCGGCCTGAAGGTGACGCGCGGCGTCAATCTCGACATCGCGCCGGGCGAGCGCCGCCTGATCATCGGCCCCAACGGCGCCGGCAAGACCACGCTGTTCAACCTGATCACCGGCGAACTGACGCCCGACTCCGGCACCATCGAGCTGTTTGGCCAGGACGTCACCCGGACGCCGAGCCGGCGGCGCCCGCACCTCGGCATGGCGCGGACCTATCAGATCATCACGCTGTTTGCCCGCGACACCATCATCCACAATGTGTCGCTGGCGCTGCTCGGCCTGTCGCCGGCGCGCTGGAACCCGCTCATCGACATCAAGCACCAAGGTCACCTGATTGAGCACGCCCGCGCGGCGCTCGAGCGCGTCGGTCTTGCCCATATCGCCGAGCGGCCGTTGTCGCAGACCTCCTATGGCGAACGCCGCCGCGTCGAGATCGCCATGGCGCTGGCGCAAAACCCGAAGGTGCTGCTGCTCGACGAGCCCTTCGCCGGGCTGTCGATCGACGAGCGCCGTGACGTGCACAAATGCCTGATGGCGATCCCGCGCGACGTCACCATGGTGATGATCGAGCACAACATGGACGTGGCGCTGGAATTCGCCGAGCGCATCACGCTGCTGCATTTCGGCGAAGTGATCGTCGAGGGCACGCGCGCCGAGGTCGTCGACAACCCCCGCACGCGGGAGGTCTATCTTGGCCATTAACGCGCTCAGCTTGGAAAATGTCGACGCCTATTACACCGACAGCCATGTCCTGCAGGACGTGTCGTTCGACCTCGGCGAAGCGCGCATGCTCGGGCTGCTTGGCCGCAACGGCGCGGGTAAATCGACCTGCATGCACGTCGCCATGGGCCTGCTGCCGCCGCGCCGCGGCGAGGTGCGCGTATTCGGCAAGCCGGTCGGCGGCCTGTCGCCGGAATTGATCGCCGCCTCCGGCGTCGCCTTGGTGCCGCAGGGCCGCCGTATCTTCAAGAGCCTGACGGTGCGCGAAAACCTGATCGTCGCCGCCCGCAAGCCCGAGACGGGCATCAGCAAGCATGCGCCCTGGACCGAAGACACCGTGTTCGGGATATTTCCGCGGCTGAAAGAACGCAGCGGCCAGATTGCCGCGCATCTGTCCGGCGGCGAACAGCAGATGCTGGCCATCGGCCGGGCGCTGATGGGCAATCCGCGCGTGCTGCTGATGGACGAGCCCTCCGAGGGTCTGGCACCGCAGATCGTCGGCGAGGTGATGGCGACCATCCGCAAGCTCAAGGAAAGCGGCCTGTCGATCGTGCTGGTCGA
>CAITEM010000199.1 GCA_903891395.1 uncultured Hyphomicrobiales bacterium
AATACGCGACCGTGCAGAACTGGTATCCGGGCGACAAGGAAGGGCGCGGCGGCATCTACAATTTCGTTACCAAGCGCGGCGATTGCCGGGGTGCCGATTCGAAGATCTCCTGGACCCAGGTCGAGACCGGTTCGGCGATCACCTGGAAATATCCGAGCTGCATCCTGCGCGGCGACAATTCACGCGGCGAATTCTATTCGATCGCGATTTCGAACGGCCGCCAGCAGGTCGACAGCGGCACCAAGATGATTCATCTCGGCAAGAATACGACCAGCCGCATCATCTCCAAGGGTATCTCGGCCGGCAAGTCGAACAATACCTATCGCGGGCTGGTGACGGCGCATCGCAAGGCGACCAACGCGCGCAACTTCACCAACTGCGACAGTCTGCTGATCGGCGATCAGTGCGGCGCGCATACCGTGCCGTATATCGAGGCGAAAAATTCGTCCGCGGTATTCGAGCACGAAGCATCGACCTCGAAAATCTCCGAGGACATGCTGTTCTATTGCCGCCAGCGCGGCATGTCGGCCGAGGAGGCGACGGCGCTCGTCGTCAACGGCTTCGTCAAGGACGTGCTGCAGCAACTGCCGATGGAATTCGCGGTCGAGGCGCAGAAGCTGATTTCGATCTCGCTTGAGGGGTCGGTTGGATAGTCATGGGCCGTCGCCCTTCGAGGCGCGCAAGAGCGCGCACCTCAGGGTAACGGATTAAGCACCGTCATCCTGAGGTGCGAGGCCAAAGGCCGAGCCTCGAAGGGTGAACGGCCGAAGAGGAAAAAGAGAGTTATGTTGCTTGAGATCAAAAATCTGCATGTCGAGGTCGAGGACAAGAAAATCCTCAACGGCCTGACGCTGACGATCGAGAAGGGTCAGGTCGCGGCCATCATGGGGCCGAACGGCTCCGGCAAATCGACGCTGGCTTACGTGCTCGCCGGCAAGGACAATTACAACGTGACCGAGGGCGAGATTTTGCTCAACGGCGAGAGCATCCTTGGCATGCCGCCGGACGTTCGGGCCGCCAAAGGCGTGTTCCTGGCGTTCCAATACCCCGTCGAAGTGCCGGGCGTCGCCACCATGACGTTCCTGCGCACCGCGCTTAACGCCCAGCGCAAGACGCGCGGCCAGCCGGAATTCTCGACGCCCGACTTCATGAAGCTGGTGCGCGACACCTCGGCGAACCTCGGTGTCAGCCAGGAGATGTTGCGGCGCGCCGTCAATGTGGGCTTTTCCGGCGGCGAGAAGAAGCGCAACGAAATCCTGCAAATGGCGATCCTGGAACCGACTCTGGCCGTGCTCGACGAGACCGATAGCGGCCTCGACATCGATGCGCTCAAGATCGTGGCCGACGGCGTCAACCGGCTGCGCTCGCCGGAGCGCTCGATGATCGTCATCACGCATTACCAGCGGCTGCTCGACTACATCGTGCCGGACGTTGTGCACGTATTGGCCAAGGGTCGCGTCGTGAAAACCGGCGGCAAGGAGCTTGCGCTAGAGCTCGAAGCCAAGGGCTATGCGGAATTCGTCGGCGAGGCGGCTTAAGCGATGAACGCGGAAATTCGCGCCATCAAGACCCAGGCCGAACAGGCGTTGGCGACCGCGTTCGCTGGCGCGCGCGGCGCGTTGCCGGGTGCGTTTGCGGATCTGCGTGACGACGCTTTCAAGCGCTTCGAGGCAGGCGGCCTGCCGCATCGCCGCGTCGAGCAATGGAAATACACCGACCTGCGTGCGCTGATGCGCGAGGCAAAACCTCTCGCGGGTCCGGGCGACGTCAAGAGGCCGGCCGACCTTGCGTCCCTCCTGCCGGGCATCGACGCCATCCGCGCGACCATCGTCAACGGCCGCTATGCGCCGGAATGGAGCGACGCCAGCAGCGGCGAACCTGGCGTCGCGCTGCTGGAGTTGTTTGCGTTCCTTTCCAAAGAAAAGTCTTACCAATTGGGCCAGATGCCCGGCCGCGACGATCCGGCGGCGCTGCTCAACACCGCCTTCGTCAGCGGCGGCGTCGGCATTCGCGTCAAGCGCGGCGCGGCGGAGCGTAAACCAATTCATGTCGCGCATGTATTCTCGGGCGACACCGCCGCCGCAATGTATCCGCGTTCGGTGATGATCGTGGAGCCGGGCGCGCATATCACGCTGGTCGAATCCTTCTCCGGTCCCGACGGTCTCGACTATCAGGTCAATTCGGCGCTCGAGCTGGTGATCGGCGAGGGCGCCCGTGTCGATCACATCAAGATCGGCAGCGACGGCAATGCGGCGCTGCGCCTTTCGACGCTGGGCGTCACCGTCGCCGCCAAGGCGGTCTACAAGGATTTTTCTTTCACCACGGGTGGCGCCGTGGTGCGCAACCAGACCTTCGCCCGCTTCGAAGGCCAGGGCATCGACGCCTTCATCGGCGGCGCCAGCCTCCTGAAGAACAAGCAGCACGTCGACAACACGCTGCTGATCACGCACGCCGCGGCGCATTGCGATAGCCGCGAATTGTTCAAAACGGTGCTCGACGACCAGAGCCACGGCGTGTTCCAGGGCAAGATCATCGTCGAGCCGCACGCGCAGAAGACCAACGCCAAGATGATGACGCGGTCGCTGCTGCTGTCGGACGAGGCTGAAGCCGACCAGAAGCCGGAGTTGGAAATTTTTGCCGACGACGTGGTCTGTGGCCACGGCGCCACCGCCGGCGCGCTCGATCCGGGTCTCAAATTTTACCTGATGTCGCGCGGCATCCACGAGAAGGAAGCCGAGACGCTGCTCATTCAAGCCTTTATCGGCGAAGCGATCGAGGAGGTTGCCAACGAGCATATTCGCGAGGCGCTCAATCTCGCCGCGCTGCGCT
>CAITEM010000200.1 GCA_903891395.1 uncultured Hyphomicrobiales bacterium
ATTCTGGATAATGAAGCGTAAATGAGGCAAGTCTTTTCCGCGCGTCCATTGCGCGTGAAAGTCACTAGCTAATTCATATAGATAGAATGCGACCCGATGCGGTTCATGGGCCGCCGCCGCGGCTTCGACCAGCCGCGGATACAAGGCCAGCTTGCGCAGCAGCGCCATTTCGCCGGTATCATTGAGCTTACCGAAGGCGGCGTCCCTGAACAGCGCCGCCCTCGCCTCGCCGGTTTCCGGCAAATCAGGCATCTCAACGCGGGCGTTGCGGAAGATCGAATGGCCCCGGGCGTGGCCGTACTGGACGTAGAACACCGGATTTTCGCGCGACGCCTCGATGACCTTGGCGAGGTCGAAATCGAGCACCGCGTCGTTCTTGCGATACAGCATGTCGAAGCGCACGGCGCTGCGGCCGACTTCGTCGACCACTTCGCGCAGCGTGACGAACTCGCCGGAGCGCTTCGACATCTTCACCGGCTCGCCGGCGCGCAACAGCCGCACAAGCTGCACCAGTTTGACGTCGAGCGCGGCCTTGCCGCCGCTGACCGCCTTCACCGCCGCTTGCATGCGCTTGATGTAGCCGCCGTGATCGGCGCCCCAGACATCGATCATATTGGCGAAGCCGCGATCGACCTTGGATTTGTGGTAGGCGATGTCGGAGGCGAAATAGGTGTAGCCGCCGTCGGCCTTGATCAGCGGACGATCGACGTCGTCGCCGAAAGCGGTCGAACGGAATAGCGTCTGCTCGCGGTCTTCCCAGTCCTCGACATTGCCGCTCTTCGGCGGCGGCAGACGGCCTTCATAGACCTCGCCGCTTGTACGCAAGTCTTCGATGGTGGCGCCGACTTTATCGTTACCGCCGTCAATCAGCGAACGCTCGGAAAAAAACACGTCGTGATGCACGCCGAGTTGGGCGAGGTCGTCGCGGATCATGTCCATCATCATGGCGATGGCCTTGGCGCGCACGATCGGCAGCCACGCGGCTTCCGATTCGCCGCGCCCCGCCAGTGCACCTTGCACGGCCGCCTTGCTGAGCTTGTCGCCAAACTCCTCTTTGAGCGCAATGCCGACCGGCACGAGATAATCGCCGGGATAAAGCCCTTCCGGGATCGCGCCAATATGTTCGCCAAGCGCCTCGCGGTAGCGCAGGAACGCCGAACGCGCGAGCACATCGACCTGCGCACCGGCGTCATTGATGTAATATTCGCGCGTCACATCGTAGCCGGCAAACGCCAGAAGACTGGCGAGCGCATCGCCGAACACCGCGCCGCGGCCGTGGCCGACATGCATCGGGCCGGTCGGATTGGCCGAGACGTATTCGACGTTGATCTTTTCGTTGGCGCCCATGGTCGAGCGGCCGTACTCCGCGCCGCTGCCGAGAATGACACGCAGCTCGTCGCCCCAGACGTGGGATTTGAGCGTCAGATTGATGAAGCCGGGTCCCGCGACATCGACCTTCTCGACCAGCGGATCGGCGCGCAAGGTCGCGGCAATGGCGTCGGCGAGTTCGCGCGGCTTTTTGCCGGCGTCCTTGGCCAGCACCATCGCGGCGTTGGTCGCCATGTCGCCGTGGCTCGCATCGCGCGGCGGCTCGACCACGACCCGCGACAGATCGGCGCCGCTGGCCAAGGGGGCCGCGGCGGCGCGCACGCGCGCGAGCATGGTGGTGAAGAGGTGCTGGGGCGTCGTCATTGGGGTGCGAGTAATGGAATTTAGCAGTTGAGTCAAAATGCCGGTTCCCGCGCATCGGCTTGAAAAATCAGCGTGAAGAACCGCATCTACGGTTAAAGATGCGTCTCCGGATTGCGGCAAATTTGCCGCGCCGAATTGCAAAAAGGCCTGTCTTTATTGATTTATTGGAAGAGCGGCGGCGGCATGGTTCACCGGGCGTAAATCACAGTTCCGCGGCGTCCTAATCTTATATTTGCAGGTGTTGGGTACCGTCGCTCGGTCAAACAAGCGAGGATGCCGTGCACGCAGACCAATTGTCCTGGAACGTTGTTTCCGGCTGGAACGCCCAAGGCGCCATTCCGGACAAAGCTGACCTGATTTTGTATTTTGGCGCGCGCGAGGCGCTCGCCGACGGCAAGCGCTACCGCGAATTGCGCGACATGTTTCCAGACGCTCACGTTGTCGGTTGTTCGACCGGCGGACAAATCCGCGACAACGACGTCAGCGACGAACTCGCGGCGATCTCATTGAGCTTCGACCGGACGACGTTGAAGATCGCGACCGCGGAAGCCTTCGACGCGGCGTCGTCACGCGCTTGCGGCGAAAGCATCGGCGCCGCCCTCACCTCCAACGATCTGGCGGGAATTTTCGTTCTGTCGGACGGGCTCAACGTGAACGGCAGCGCGCTTGTCGCGGGCATCACCGCGATGGCCGGCGAACGCGTGCCGGTCACCGGCGGGCTCGCCGGCGACGGCGCACAATTCCGCGAAACTTTGGTCGGCGGCGATTTTGCGCCACGCAAGCACGCCGTTGTGGCGATCGGTTTCTACGGCCACGCGGTGCGCATCGGTCACGGCAATGCCGGCGGCTGGGATGAATTCGGGCCGCACCGGCGCATCACCCGTTCGGCCGGCAACGTGCTGTTCGAACTCGATGGCGAGTCAGCTCTCGATCTCTACAAACGTTATCTCGGCGAGGAAGCAACCGGCCTGCCCGGCACCGCGCTGCTATTTCCATTGCGAATCCACGACCCCAAACAACCCGAGCGCAACCTGGTGCGCACGGTGCTGGCCGTCGACCGGGAAAAAGGCTCGATGACTTTTGCCGGCGATATGCCCGAAGGCTGGGTGTCGCAACTGATGCGCGGCAATTTCAACCGGCTCGCCGCCGGCGCGGCGGATGCCGCGCGCCAATCGGTCGCGGCGTTCCCGCAACCGCGCGGCAGCGACAGCATCGCCATTCTGGTGAGTTGCATCGGCCGCCGCCTGTTGATGGGCCAGCGCACGGTCGACGAAGTCGAGGCTGCCGCCGGCGAACTCGGTGCCGCCATGCCGACGCTCGGCTTCTATTCGTACGGCGAGATTTCGCCGCACGGCTCATCCGGCATCTGCCAGCTTCACAACCAGACGATGACGGTGACCACCATCACCGAGGCAGCCAGGTAAAGCATCGTGCATCGTTTGTTCGCCCGGCAGCGCGACAAGGCGACCAAGCCCAATGGCGAGGTCGATCTCGATGTGCTCGGTCAGTTGGTGGCCGAGGCCTACGAGCAGACCGACCGCGACCACCGCCGCGCCGACCGCTCGATCAACCTGATGGTCGAGGAACTCGACCAGCTCAACCGCGCGCTCGAGGCCCGCGTGTCCGAAGGCACGGTCGCGCTCGGTCATCGTGAAGCCGAACTGCGCACCCAGAACCTGCGCTTCGACGCCGCGCTCAACAACATGTCGCAGGCGCTCTTAATGTTCGACGCCTCGGCGCGGATGGAGATCGTCAACAAGCGCTATTGCGAAATGTACGGACTGTCGCCGCACGACATTAAACCCGGCATGACGTTGCAGGAGTTGCTGAGCATCCGCAAATCGATGGGCATGTTTGCCGGCGATCCGGAGGAATACACCTCGGAACTGCGGGACTTGATGACGCGGGGCGATTCAGTCACGCAATACATCGACGTTCCCGACGGCCGCACCGTGGCGATCTGCAACTCGCCGATGCCGGACGGCGGCTGGGTGGCGACCCACGAGGACATCACCGAGCGGCGGCGCGCGGAAGAAATCATCGCGCATATGGCGCACCACGATTCACTGACCGATCTGCCGAACCGCGTATTGTTCCAGGAGCGCCTGGCGGACACCTTGCTCAATGCTAAGAGCGGCCACCACCGCCTCGCGGTGTTCTATCTCGATCTCGATAATTTCAAGGCGGTCAACGATACGCTCGGCCACCCGTTCGGCGACGAATTGCTCAAGCGCGTGGCGGGACGCTTACGCGCCTGCGTGCACGAAAACATCACCGTGGCCCGCGTCGGCGGCGATGAATTCGCGCTCATCCTGCCGGACCTTGCCGACATCGGCGAAGCCGCGACGCTGGCGCAGCGCATCTGTCAGGCCATCCGCGAGCCTTACGACCTGCTCGGGCACGTCGTCGTCACCGAAACGAGCATCGGCATCGCGGTGGCGCCGGACAACGGCTTTCTGCCTGACGAATTGCTCAAGAACGCCGACATGGCACTGTACCGCGCCAAGGCGGACGGCCGCGGCACCTTCCGTTTCTTCGCGCCGGAAATGGACGCCACCATCAAGGCGCGCCGCGCGCTGGAAAATTCGCTGCGCGAGGCGCTCTACCAAGGCCAATTCACTTTGCACTACCAGCCGATCATGAATCTCGACGACAACCGCATCATTTGCTGCGAGGCGCTGATCCGCTGGAACCATCCGCAACGCGGCATGGTCGCGCCGGGCGAATTCATACCGATCGCGGAAGAAATGGGTCTGATCGTGGCGATCGGCGAATGGGTGCTGCGGCAGGCCTGCGCCGACGCCGCGACCTGGCCGAACAACACCAAGGTCGCCGTCAACCTGTCGCCGATCCAGATGCTCAACGCCAGGCTGGTGCCGGTGGTGATCGGCGCGCTGGCGTCAGCCGGCCTGCCGGCATCGCGGCTGGAACTGGAAATCACCGAATCCGTGCTGTTGCAGAACACGGAAGCCACGGTCGCGGCATTGTATCAATTGCGATCGCTCGGCGTACGGATCTCGATGGACGATTTCGGCACCGGCTATTCCTCGCTGAGCTATCTGCGCCGCTTCCCGTTCGACAAGCTCAAGATCGACCGCTGCTTCATCAGCGACCTGTCGAAGGACGACGAGGACGGCCTGACGATCGTGCGTTCGGTCACCGCGCTCGCCAAAAGCCTCGGCATGGTCACGACCGCCGAGGGCGTCGAGACCGAGGAACAGATGGACCTGGTGCGCGCGGTCGGCTGCACCGAAGTGCAAGGTTATTTCGTTGGCCGGCCGCAGCCGCTCAAGGACGTGTCGCGCCTGCTCGTCGCCGCACTGCCGCCGCAGGCGAAGTCGGCTTAGGTCGCTTTTCCCGCCGCATGGATCGCAACGGTCATGCCGGCGGGCCCGGCGCCGGCGATCAGCAAATCGACCTCCGCCTCCGCCATCAGCGCAACTCCGGCGTCGCCTTGAAGTGCCTGGCGTGGTCGATCAGCGCGTAACGGTCGGTCATGCCGGCGATGTAGTCGCCGATGCGCCGCACGCGGGCGCTGCGGCCCGCCACGGCGATGCCCTCGCCCCATTCGTCAGGCAGATCGGCCGGGTTCTCGATGTAGTAGTCGAACAGATCCTGCACCACGCGTTCGGCATCGCCCATCACCCGCATCACCCGCTCGTGGCGATACATGCGCGGATAGAGGAAACCCTTGATAGCGGCGTCGGCACTCTGCATCGCCGGCGAAAACGCCACGATCGGGCCGGACGCGTTGCGCACATCGCTGGCGGATGGCGGCTGCGGCGCGATCCGGCGCGCCGTCTCGGCGATGACGTCCTCGATCATGCGGGTAATGATGCGACGGATCACTTCGTGCACGCGCCGCGCCGGCTCGAGCCGCGGATATTGCGCGTCGATTTCGGCGATGATCTCGCCGACGATCGGCACGACGGCGATGTCGTCGAGCGTGAACAAGTCGGCGCGCAGCCCATCGTCGATATCGTGAGCGTCGTACGCGATGTCGTCGGCCAGCGCCGCGACCTGCGCTTCGGCGCTCGGCTGCGACCACAATTCCAGATCCTGGACCTGGTTGTAGGCCAGGATCGGCGCCGGCACGCCGTGCGCGGCGTAGCGCTTGAGCGGCGCGCCGGCGCGATCGATCAGCGGGCCATTATGCTTGACCAGGCCTTCGAGCGTTTCCCAGGTGAGATTGAGACCGTCGAAACCGGCATAGCGGCGCTCGAGGTCGGTGACGATGCGCAGCGCCTGGGCGTTGTGATCGAAGCCGCCGAAACCGCTCAGCGCCCGGTCCAGCGCCCGCTCGCCAGCGTGCCCGAACGGCGTGTGGCCGAGATCGTGGGCCAGCGCCAGCGCCTCGGCCAGATCCTCGTCGAGGCCGATGGCGCGCGCCAGCGAACGGGCGATCTGCACGACTTCCAGGGTGTGAGTCAGGCGGGTCCGGTAATGGTCGCCCTCGTGGTAGACGAACACTTGCGTCTTGTGCGCCAGCCGCCGGAACGCCGCCGAATGGATGATGCGGTCGCAGTCGCGCCGGAACGGGTTGCGGGACGGGCTGACGGGCTCGGCGTAGCGCCGGCCCCGGCTGGCGGCCGGATCGGCGGCAAAAATCGCGCGCGGGGTGCCGGTTTCGATCGCCATGACTGCCTTTATTGAGCGCATTGACCTGTGAGGCCGGCGCACTTAACTATCCCGAAGGCGGTCTGCCAAGGCCCGTCAGGGACACCACGATGAACGCCAGCGTCACAGTCAGCGAAAGCGCGGCCCGCCGGATCGGCGAGATCCTCAAGAACGAGCCGGAAGGCACCATGCTGCGGGTCAGCGTGGAAGGCGGCGGCTGCTCCGGCTTCCAGTATAAATTCGACATGGAACGCGCCAAGGCGAGCGACGACCTGGTGATCGGCCGCGACGGCGCCGTGGTGCTGATCGATCCGGTGTCGGTCGATTACATGGCGGGCTCGGAAATCGACTTCGTCGACGACCTGATCGGCGCCTCGTTCAAGGTGAAGAACCCGAAGGCTACCGCCTCCTGCGGCTGCGGCACCAGTTTCTCGCTCTAGTTCATTTTCATCCCCGCGGCCTTGGCGAACGCGCCATAGCTGCCCAGTTCGGCTTTGACCTGCGCCTCGAATGCGGCCGGTGACATGTTCGCCGTCTCGACGCCGAGCGCGGTCAGCTTGTCCTTCACCTCGGGCGCCTGCACCGTCTTGATCAGCGCGGCGTTGAGTTTGTCGACGATGTCGTGCGGCGTCTTGGCCGGCGCAAAGACGCCGATCCAGAACGTGTAGTCGCTGTCCTTGAAGCCGGACTCGAGCGTGGTCGGCACATCCGGCAGAGACGCGGCGCGGGTTTTGCTGCTGACCGCCAGCGCCAGCAGCTTGCCGTCGCGGATGAAGGGCAACGCGGTCGCGATCGGGCAGAAGTAATAATCGACGCGGCCGGCCATGACCTCGGTCAAAGCCTCGGCGCCGCCTTTGAACGGCACGTGCACGGCTTCGTAGCCGGCGCTGACGCGGAAACGCTCGGCGCTCATGTGCACCGCCGAGCCGACGCCGAGCGAGGCGAAAGACAGCGCGTTCGGCTTCTCCTTGGCCGCGGCGACGAACTCCTGGATCGTCTTCAGGCCGCGCGACGGCGCGACGATGAGAACGTTCGGCACGCTGCCGATGGCGCCGACAGCTTCGAAATCCTTGGCGGTGTCATAGCTGAGGGCGGGATAGAGCGCCGGCGCGATGGTGTGGGCCGACGACGTCGTGAGCAGCGTGTAACCATCCGGGTCGGCCTTGGCGACCGCCGCGGTGCCGATCGTGCCGCCTGCGCCGCCGCGGTTTTCCACGACGATGGTCTGGCCGAGCTCGGACCCCAGCCGGTCGAAGGCAATGCGCGGAATGATATCGGTGGCACTGCCGGCGCCGAAAGGAATGACGGCTTTGATCGCGCGTTCGGGATAATCGGCTGCCTGCGCAGCGAACGGCGCAATCAGCAAAGCGGCCCAAACAACGAACATGGCGCGGCGCATCGGCATCCCTCCGGTCGAACAAACCACAGGAAAAACCAGCAACTATCGTGCCACCGCTAATCGCCGGCGGCGTCGCTTTGACGGAAAGCCCTACTCCGCCGCGATCGGCGCCTGGCCGTGCAACTCTTCGACTTCCGCCAGTTGCGGTTCGAGGCGGCGCTTGAGCACGCGGTCGACGCGGTCGAGGTAGAGGTAGACGACCGGCGTGATGTACAGCGTCAGCAGTTGCGACAGACACAGTCCGCCGACCACGGCGATGCCGAGCGGCTGGCGCAGTTCGGCGCCAGCGCCGGTGCCGAGTGCGATCGGCAGCGCGCCGAAGATCGCGGCGAAGGTCGTCATCATGATCGGGCGGAAACGCAACAGACAGGCTTCCCGAATGGCGGCCTCGGCGGACAGACCGACGTGGCGGCGTTCCAGCGCGAAGTCGAACATCATGATCGCGTTCTTCTTGACGATGCCGACCAGCATGACGATGCCGATCATCGCTATCACTGACAGATCCATCTTGAACAGCAACAGCGTCAGCAGCGCGCCGACACCGGCCGAAGGAAGGCCGGAAATAATTGTGATCGGATGGATGAAG
>CAITEM010000201.1 GCA_903891395.1 uncultured Hyphomicrobiales bacterium
CGTCGATGGTTAACGTCGCCATGCCGCGGCGGCGGAAGTGATTGTGATACGGGCTCGGCATGTACTCCTTGATCGTGTCCATGCCGGGGATGACAAGCACGCACGGCGCTTTCTCGACGCCGGGCACCAGTTGCAGAATGCCGGGGATGGTCTTGCCGTTCTCGAACGGAATCTCGACGCGCTTGACGGTCGCTTCGTCGAACAGTTCGGTGAAGCGCGTGTAGCAATGCACCAGCCGCTTGTAGAGTTCGAGCTTGCGCGGCGTGTTGGAGTGCAGCACGCCGCAGGGCGGACCGTAATACAACGCCGCGCGGTAATAGAATTCGGCGGCGCTTTCGCGGTGACCCTTGGCCTCGGCTTCCTCGGCGAGCCTCTCCTCCTGCTCGGCGGTCTTGACCCACTGCTTGACGACGGCGGCCGGCAATTTGATGCGTTCGGTGGTGCGGCGCACGTCGGCGGGCCGGAAGCCCCATTCGACGAACATCACGGAGCGGAACCCGAAGACGTCGAGGACCTTGTAGAATTCCTCGTTGACCCATTTTTGGGATTTGCGGCTGCGATCGTCCAAAGTCATGCTCCATGTCCCGGATAGAAAACGCGCCGGCATTTCGGCCGGCGCGTATCACGCTCGATAGTTATTGTGCGGTCAGGCCCTTCGCATCGATGAAGGCGCGCCAGTTTTTCACGTCGTTGACGACGCGCTCTTTCAGCGCCGGACCCGGCGCATACTCCGCCGAGATGTCGAGCGACTTCAGCCGTTCCGCGAGTTGCGGATCGGCCAAGGCGGCCTGGATGGCCGTTTGCAATTTGGCGATGACTTCGGGCGGCAAGCCTTTCGGCCCGAATACGGAAAACCAGAACCGCAGATCGACGTCGGCATGTTTGATGCCGGATTCTTCCAGCGTCGGCACGTTGGGCAGCGCCGGCGAGCGCTTCTTGCTGGTGACCGCAAGACATTTGATCCGCTTGCCTTCGACCAGAGGCTTTGCGACCTGGCTGGACGCGACGTTGATGTCGACGTGACCCGCCATCAGATCGGCCATAGCAGGGCCGCCGCCGCGATAGGGCACGTCGACCACGTCGAGCTTGGTGGCGTCGCGAATGACTTCCCAGACCAACTGCGAGACGGAGGTCACGCCGGCGGAGGCGTTGGTCAGCTTCTTGGTCAGCGTGTGTGACTTCGCAATCAGCTCCTGCATGGTGTCTGCCGGTACTTCGTTGGACACGCAGACCGCTAGCGGCGAGGTCGCGACAAACGCAATCGGCTCGAACTCCGTGCTCGGATCGAAAGGCGGTTTGATGTCCTTGAAGCCGGGGCGGATGACGAGCGCATTTTCCGCCATCATCAGCGTGTAGCCATCCGGCGTGGCCGAGGCGACCGTTCGCCAGCCGATGTAGCCGCTGGCGCCGGCGATGTTTTCCACGAACACCGTCTGGCCGAGCACCTGGCTGAGCGGGCCGGAAAAAATGCGGGTGAAGGTGTCAGTGGCGCCGCCGGCACCGAAGCCGACGATGAGCCGCACCGGCCGGTTCGGAAAATCGGACGCGGCTTGCGCGGGCGTGACAGCCGGCAGGCAGAGCGCAACGCAAACGGACAAACTCGAAATCAAGCGACGCATGTCGATCCTCCCAGTCCCTAACGTTTTCTTATTGTCGCGGAAGGAACGCTACAGCATCGTCGTTATCGTTGCCACATCCTGAGAGGCGCTCGCGAGCGGATTTTGGGTAGCAAAACTCTCTGTCGGCACGGATAGCGTTTAGCCCGCCACGCGCGCCCGCATGGATTACTCGATCTGGATATTGGCTGACTTGGCGACCGCGGCCCATTTTTCGACTTCGGCCTTGATGAAGGCGTTGGACTGGGCGGTATCGAAGGTGAATTGCTCGTTGCCGAGTTTTTTCAGGGCGCTCTGGTAGGCCGGATTGGCGAAGGTCTTTTCCATCGCTTCGCGCACGCGCGCCACAATGTCGGCCGGCGTCTCGACCGGCGCGGCCAGGCCGAACCACGACGACGACACTACGCCCGGATAGCCGAGCTCGGCGAAGGTCGGCGTTTCCGGCAGTTGCGGCGACCGCGTCGGCCAGGCCATGGCCAGCGCCTTGAGCAAGCCGCCGCGAATATTGCCGATGGTCGTGCTGAGGTCGCTGAAGAAGATATCGACGTCGCCGCTCAACAGGCCGAGCACGGCCGGTCCGCCGCCGCGATAGGGCACATGGACGACGTCGACGCCGGTCTCGCGTTTGAACAACTCGGTCGCAAGATGGATCGCGCCGCCTGTGCCGGAAGAGGCGTAGCTGAGCTTGCCGGGCTGTTGTTTGGCGAGCGCGATCAGGTCGGCGAGGTTCTTGACCGGCAGCGACGAGCGCACCACCAGCACATGCGGCGTATAGGAAACCAGCCCGATCAGCTTGAGCTGGGTGTGGACGTCGAAGCGCAGATTCTTCATCACGGCGGGATTGACCGCAAAGGTCGAGCTCGACCCGAACAACAGCGTGTAGCCGTCGGGCGCGGCGCGGATCGCGGCCTCGGTGCCGATGACGCTGGAAGCGCCGGTGCGGTTCTCGACCAAGGCGTTTTGTCCGAGCGCTTCGGAAAAATAGGGCGCGAAGGCGCGGGCCGCTGCGTCGGCCGGTCCGCCAGGCGCCAGCGCCACGATCATCTTGAGCGGGTGATCCGGGTAGCCCGCGCCGAAGGCTGCGGTCGAGACGGCCGAGCCGAGCAAAGCGAGTGCGTGCCGGCGCGTGAGATATGTCTGCATGAGGGTCGCTCTGTTGGTCGGTGGGATCAGTGCGGCGCTGCGGCGAGCGCCAATTCCATATTGGCAGGGGTCGGCTTCAGTGTGCCGGCTTCGATCTGGCGCGTGATCTCGACGATGCGCGCATTGGCCGGGGCGGCGTAGCCGCGGCGCAGGCTCTCTTCGACGACCATGCCGTTGATCATGGAGACTTCGCTGGCGCGGCCTTTGAGCAGGTCCTGCAGCACGGTGTTGCGGCCGCGGCCCGGACCGATATGGCTGGCGAGCGTGTCGAACATTTTTTCGATCGGGCGGTTGGTGGCGGTGAGGTCGGCCTGCGTCAGACCCAGAATGGGCTCCAGCGCGTAACCGAGGTCGTTGCCGGCGCGCGCGGCTTCCTCGCCCAATTCGATGATCAATTCACGCATGCCCGGCAGCTTGACCGCGTCGGCCAGCGTCAGGCCGACCATCGCGAAAGGTCCGAGACACATGGCGTTGACGATCAGCTTCGACCACTTCGCGGCAAGAATGTCCGGCTTGATCTCGACCTTGCCGACGGGCGCAAGCAGCGCCTGCATTTCCGCAAGCCGCGGCTCGGTCTCCGCATCGAGGCTGCCGAGGCCCATCCAGGTGCGCTGCGGCGGCGTATTGCGCTTGACCTGACCGGGCGTGAACATTTCCGCCGACAATTCGATGACGCAGCCGATGGTGCGTTCCGGGCCAATGACGTCGCGGATGGTGTTCGCGGTCATGGAATTCTGCATGCCGATCAGCATGCCGTCGGCAGCGAGGTGCGGCTTGATGAGTTCGCAGGCCCAGCGCGTGTCGTAGGCTTTTACCGCCAGCAGCACAACGTCGAAGGGGTCGTGAAACGTACAGACGTCGCAGAGGTGATAGGCGTTCACTTTCACATGCTGCACCGTCTCCGGCATGGTGATCGTCACGCCATCGCGGCGCATCGTCTCGACGTGTTCGGGCCACTGGTCGATCATGGTGACGTCGTGACCGGCGTCGATGAGACTGGCGGCGATGCAACTGCCATTGGCGCCGGTGCCGAGGACTGCAATTTTTTGAGACATGCTTGTTCCTATGCCGCGCCGATCGCGCGCGACGATTGATAAGAGCAGCCGGAAATAATCGCCACAACAAAAAATATCGGCACGATGTAAAAACGAAATGGCCTCAACGGTTGCCGCATAACAGCGATGTTGCGGACGGAGATGCCGGACCTAGGCGCCTTTAATCGCGCGTATTTACCGGCCTTGCGCGGGCCTCGCCCTGCAACGGGCGATATGCTAGGAAAAGCGCGCATTTACAGGGTCATGCGTGAGGCGTTCGTGGATCTCAAGCGCGTCGAATATTTCGTGTGCGTTGCAAAACTGGGCAGCTTCAGCAAAGCCGCCCAGATGTTGAAACTTACGCAGCCGGCCATCAGCCGCCATATTCAGGCGCTGGAGCAGGAACTGCGGGTGCGGCTGCTGTATCGGACAACCCGCGGCGTGCTGCCGACCGAGGCCGGCGCGATCCTGTTGAGCCAGGGCGCGGCGCTGTTGGAGGACGCCCAGCGCATCCGCAACGCGCTCGAAGGCATGGGCCAGACGCCGACCGGCGCGGTCGCCATCGGCATGCCGCCGACCATCGCCCCGGCGCTGGCGCCGCTGATGATCGACGCCTGCAAGAAGGCTTACCCGAACATTTCGTTGCACGTCATCGAGGGCTTCAGCGTGTTCCTGGAGCAGTCGTTGCGACTCGGCAAGATCGACCTGGCGGTGCTGTCGCGCAATTCCGAATTCGTCGATCTGCAGATCACGCCTTTGGCCGAGGATGAAATGGTGCTGGTCGGCGCCGCCAATTCGATGCCCGGCATGAAGGAAGTTTCACTGTCGAGCGTCTGCAATCTGCCTTTGATCATCAGCAGCGGCTTCCGGCCGATCCTCGATCAGCGCACCCGCGCCCACGACATCGCGCTGAATTACGTCATGGAACTCGACAGCATCACGCTGACCAAAGGCATGATCATGCGCGGCGGGCAATTCTCGATTTTGCCTTACGTGGTCGTTGACGATGAGGCCTGCGCCGGGCTGGTTGATGTCGTGCGCATCGTCGACCCGGTGGTGACGCGCGAGATCGTGCTCGGCGTCAATCCGCGCCGCCCGGCGACGGTCGCGCTCGAACTGGTGCGCAAACTGGTCCAGGCGCAGATGAGGAACCTGGTGCTGACACCGGATATGGCCGCGAAACCCATGATCAGGGCCGCCGAGTAAGATCGGCTTCTATGCTGCGTTGCGGCATGTGAATCCCGTATAGCATTTATATTCCAGGCGTTTCTTCCCCCCACACCGCAAACCGCTAGCGTGCCCGCGTGAGCAGCGCGCCGCGCGCTCGATCCTTTTCGGTTTGGTGGAACGATGACGATGAAGCTTCGCGGCACGATCATGTTGCTCGGTCTGCTGGCGACGGCGCTCCCGGCGGCGGCGCAGAACTACCCCGATCATCCGATCAAGCTGGTGTCGCCCAATCCGGTCGGTGGCGCCAACGACACCGTGGTGCGCATCATCACCTCGCGCATGACGGCGTTGCTCAGCGCACCTTTCGTCATCGAAAACCGCGGCGGGGCGGGCGGCAAGATCGGCGCCGACGTCGTCGCCCACGCGCAGCCGGACGGCTACACGCTGCTGGCCGGTTCGGTGTCGACGCATTCCTTCGCGCCGGTGATGTCGGTCAAGCTCAGCTACGACCCGATCAAGGATTTCGTGCCGATCTCGTTGTTCTCCGCCATTCCGAATGTGCTGATCGTCAACGCGAAGCTGCCCGTGCATTCGGTCAAGGAACTGATCGATCTGGCCAAGAGCAAACCCGGCACGTTGAACTACGCTTCGGGCGGCATCGGCTCGACCAGCCATTTCGCCGTCGCCATGTTCGTCGCCATGGCCAAACTGGGCGACGTTACCGTGCATGTGCCGTACAAAGGCGGCAGCCCGGCGCTGACCGCGACGATGGCCGGCGAAACTCAATTCTACTTTGGCCCGATCGCGGGCATGGTGCCTTACATCCAGTCCGGTTCGGTGCGGCCGCTGGCCATCAGCGGCGACAAGCGTTCGCCGTCGCTGCCGGACGTGCCGACAATGGCCGAAGTCGGCTTTCCGCAATACAAATCGGTCGGCTGGTTCGGCCTGTTCGCCCCCGCCGGCACCGATCCGGCCATTGTCAACAAACTGAGCGCAGCGGTCGCCGAGGCGATCAAGGACCCGCAAGTCACGAATGCCCTTCAGTTGCAGGGCATCGAGGCCTCGGCCAGTTCACCCGCCGACTTTGCGAAATTCGTCAGCGATCAGCTCGAACTGCATCGCGAACTCGCCAAGGACATGCATCTCGAACTCATTCCGTAGCGCGCAGGCGCCAACGACATCGTCACGAAAGGACTCCATCATGAACGACATTTCCGAAGCGGCCCTCGAAGAGAGCAAGAAGCGCGGCTACAAGGACATCCTGTACGAAGTGAAGGACCAGGTCGCCTGGGTTTCCATCAACAGGCCGCGCGTGCTTAATGCGTTTCGCGAGCAGACGCTCGACGAGTTGATCCACGCCTTCAAGTCGACCCGCGAAGACCCGTCCATCGCCTGCGCGGTGGTCACCGGCGTCGGCGACAAGGCGTTCTCGGCCGGCGGCGACTTCTACGCCATGAAGCGGTTGAACTGGACCAACGCGGCGATGTGGAACGACCGCATGCTCGGCACGGCGATGGCCATTCGCGGTCTGCCGATCCCGGTGATCGCGATGGTGCATGGCTGGTGCATGGGCGGCGGTCACGAACTGGCGCTGTGGTGCGATCTGGTCATCGCCGCCGACGACGCGGTGCTCGGCCAGAGCGGCGCCAAGGTCGGCGCCTGTCCGACCGTCGGCGCGACGCAGTATCTGCCGCGCATCATCGGCGAACGTCTGGCGCGCGAGATGATCTTTCTGGCGCGGCGCTTCACGGCGCAGGAGGCGGAGAAGATCGGCCTCATCAACAAATGCGTGGCCAAGGCCGATCTGCTCAAGGAAACCCTGGCCTGGTGCGAGAGCATCAAGGGCCACAGCGCGCAGACGCTGCGCATGACCAAGAAGAGCCTGAACAGTGAGTCGGATCAGCTTTACGCGTCGTGGCAGCACGGCATGGAGTTGCTGGCGCACGTCTGGGGCACCGAGGAAAGCCTCGAAGGCATGAACGCCTTCCTGGAAAACCGCAAACCGGACTTCCAGAAATTCCGCATGCAGAACAAGAAAGAGCTCACGGAATATCTCGACGGCTGCGAGAAGGATCTCAACGCGCCGCCCTATATGCGGGGCGCCTGATGACATCGTCCGCACCCGCCGGGGCGCTGTCCGGCATTCGCGTTATCGATCTGACGCGCGTGCTGGCCGGGCCGTTGTGCACCATGATGCTGGGCGACATGGGTGCGGACATCGTCAAAATCGAGCCGCCGGGGTCGGGCGACGACACACGGCGCTGGGGGCCGCCTTTTGCCGCCGGCGAGTCGGCGTACTTCCTCGGCGTCAACCGCAACAAGCGGTCGTTGACGCTCAACATGGCGGGCGACGACGGCCGCGAGGTGCTGGCGGCGCTGATGAAGAGCGCCGACGTCGTCATCGACAATTTCAAGATCGGCACGCTGGCGAAGTGGGGCTTCGACGATGCCTGGTACGAGGCCAATGCGCCGCGCGCCGTGCGCTGCGGCATCACCGGCTACGGCACCAGCGGGCCCAAGGCGGCGCTGCCGGGTTACGATTTCATCCTGCAGGCCGAATCCGGCCTGATGAGCATTTGCGGCGAGGCCGATGGCGGGCCGACCAAATACGGCGTCGCCATCGTCGATGTCTGCACCGGCATGCTGGCGTGCAACGCTGTGCTGGCGGCGCTCAACGCGCGCCACACCACCGGCAAAGGCCAGAAGGTCGAGGTGTCGCTGTACGAGACCTCGCTGGCGATGCTCGCCAACGTCGCGTCCAGCCATCTGGTGTCCGGCAAGGACGCCGGACGCTACGGCAACGGTCACCCGACCATCGTGCCGTATACGACTTATCTCGCCTCCGACCAGATGTTCGCCGTCGCGGTCGGCAATGACGGCCAGTTCCGCAAGTTTTCCGAGGCGCTCGGCCATCCGGAATGGGCCGACGACGCGCGCTTTGCCGTCAACAGCGCGCGGGTCGAAAACCGCCACGCGCTCGATGAACTGATCGACGAGGCGCTGGCCGGCGAACCGGCGGTGTCCTGGATCGAGAAGCTGAAAGCGGGCGGCATTCCCTGCGGACTGATCAATACCGTGGCGCAGGCGCTGGCCGAGCCGCAGACGCAAGCGCGGGCGATGGTCGAGACCGTCGAGCATCCGACCGCGGGCCCGCTGAAGATGCTGGGCATTCCGATGAAATTCTCCGGCACGCCGGCCTCGGTACGTTCGGCGCCGCCGACTTTGGGCCAGCATTCCGACGAGATATTGCGCGACATGCTCGGCTACGACGATGCCCGTATCGCCGCCCTGCGCGCCAGCCGGACCATCTGATGGCCAAAAACCTCAGCCATGTTTCGATCGTCGTGCCGAACCTCGAGGCCGCGATTGAAACCATGCGCGCGGTTCACGGGTTGGCGGCTGGCCCGATCAAGGAAAACCTGCAGCAGGGCGTGCGGCTGGCCTATATCGACCTCGGCAACAGCAAGATTGAGCTGATGCAGCCTTTGATCGCGGAATCGCCGGTCGGGAAGTTTCTGGCCAAGCATCCGGGCGGCGGCCTGCACCATCTCTGCTTTGGCGTCGATCAGGTCGCGGCGGAAACGGACGCACTGGCGGAAAAGGGCCTGCGCGTTCTCGGCGATGGCAAACCAGCCTACAACGTCCACGGCCAGCGCATCGCTTTTGTCCACCCCGCCGATTTCTTCGGGGCGCTGCTTGAGCTAGAGCAGAACACCGCCGATCCGGCGGACACATCATCGGGAAAGCGTCATGAATCATAAGCGGCTCGGGATTGGCGTCATTGGTTCCGGCCGTATCGGCACGTTGCGCGCGCGCCTGTCGGCGCTGCACCCGGCGGTCAATTTCCTGGCGATCTCGGACGCCGACCCGGCCCGCGCCCAGGCGCTCGCCGAGACGACCAAGGCCGATTTCCATTCCGGCGACAACGATGCGGTGATTTCGCACCCCGACGTTACCGCGGTCTTCGTGTCCACGCCCGAAAACGAACACATGAAGCCGATCGTCGCGGCGCTCAAGCTCGGCAAGCCGGTGCTGGTCGAGAAGCCGATTGCGCTGTCGCACGACGATGCGCAGACGATCCTGCAGACCCTGAAGGAAACCAATGGCACATTGCGCGTCGGCTATAGCCGGCGTTTCAAGGATTGCTTCCTGCGCGCCAAGGAGCAGATGAAGCACGAGCGGCTCGGCCGCGTCATCGGCGGCACCGCGCGGGTCTATAATTCCCGGGCGCAGGCGTTCTCGATCCTCAAGCGGGACCCGCACGCGACGCCCGTGGTTGACGTGCTCACATATTATGTCGACCTGATGTGCTGGTTCCTCGAAGGCAATCCGCCGGTCGAGGTCGTGGCGCGGGCACAGTCCGGCATCTTCAAGGAGGCGGGCTACAGCGCCGACGACGTCACCTGGGCCATCGTCACCTTTGCTGACGGCGCGGTGGTCAATCTCGGCGTCAGCTACGCGCTGCCGGCGAAGTATCCGACACTCGGGCAGATGGATCGCGTCGAACTGCTGGGCGCGGAAGGCACCATGATCATCGACGACGATCATATGGACCATATTCTTTATTCGGATCGCGGCATTCCGCATGCTTATGTGCCGGATCACGCCGTCAACATGGCGTTTCTCGGCAGCAACACGGCGGGCGACTGGGCGGTCGGCAATTTCTGGGGTCCGCTCGGCAACGAAACGCGCGCCTGGCTGGATTATCTTTCGACCGGCGTCGCGTCGGTCCACACCACGCCGGAGCAGGCGCTGGTCAATCTCGAAACCACGCTGGCGATTGAAGAGTCGGTCCGCACCGGCAATGCCGTTCGGCTGGCGAACCGCGCAAAGCGCTGAGAAAAGCGCGCGGCGGACCGTTCAGGGAGTTTGCGTTCAACAATAAAAAAGGAGGCCGACGATGACGACGCGCAGAAATTTTCTCAAGGGCGCCGCGGGCGGAATCGTTTTCTGTAGCTGCGGAATGGTGCATGCGGCACGCGCACAGCAGCCGGCGGCCAAGCGGCTTCCCGTCACGGTCAATGGCAAGCGTGTCAAAACCATCGACGTCCACGCCCATTGCCTTTTTCCCGAAGCGACCGCGCTGATGGGCAGCGAAGCGGCCGGCGTCATCCCGCCGACTCTCATTGTCGAGAAAACCCGCTTCCTCGACGTCAGCGAGCGTCTCAAGACCATGGAGGCGATGGCGATCGACATGGAGGTCATGTCGGTCAACCCGTTCTGGTATCACAAGGACCGCGATACGGCGGCTGCGATTGTCAAAATCCAGAACGAGAAGCTCGCCGAGATTTGCGCGGCGCATCCGGATCATCTCGCGGCTTTCGCTTCTTTGACGCTGCAGGCGCCCGACCTTGCCGTCGAAGAGCTGACGACCGCGATGAAAAAGCAAGGCCTGCGTGGCGCCGCGATTGGCGGCAGCGTCAACGGCACGGACTTCTCCAATCCGAAATTCGATCCGGTCTGGGCCAAGGCCGAGGAACTCGGCGCGGTGCTGTTCATTCATCCGCAGAGCACGCCGCAGCTCAATTCGCGTTTCGACGGCAACGGCTGGCTGTCGAACACCATCGGCAATCCGCTCGACACCACCATTGCGCTGCAGAAGCTGATTTTCGAAGGCACGCTCGACAAATTCCCGAAACTCAAGGTGCTGGCGGCGCATGGTGGTGGTTACCTGCCGTCCTACGCGCCGCGGTCGGATCACGCCTGTTTCGTGTCGCCGACCAAGTGCAACCCGAACATCACGTTGAAGAAGAAGCCGACCGAATACCTGAATCAGCTCTATTTCGATGCGCTGGTGTTCACACCGGAGGGGTTGCGCCATCTGGTGGCCCAGGTCGGCGTCAGCCAGATCATGCTCGGCTCCGACACGCCGGTGCCGTGGGAGCAGCATCCCGTGGACCACGTCTTCGCCACGACGACGCTGAGCGACAAGGACAAGGCCGCCATTCTCGGTCTCAACGCGGCCAAGCTGTTCGGCATCAAGCCGGCGTAGAACGCCTAGCTGACACCGCCGTAATACATTGGACCGCCGCGCGCGGCGGGCCAGCCGTAGCCGTGCACCCAGATCAGGTCGATGTCGCTGGCCTGGTGCGCGATGCCCTCGGCGAGAATGCGGCGGCCTTCCTCGATCATCGGCGTGATCAGGCGTGGCACGATTTCATCCGGTGTGAATGTGCGACGCGTCACGCCGAGACGCTTTGATGTCTGCTCGATCAACGCCGCCACGTCGGGATCGGGAACGCCGCGCCGCGAACCGGCGTCGTAACGGTAATATCCCTTGCCGGCCTTGATGCCGAAGCGGCCGGCCTCGCACAGCGCGTCGGCGATGGCGGCGTGCAAGCCGTTGGCCTTGCGCATGCGCCAACTGATGCCGAGCCCGGCAAGATCGCTCACCGCCAGCGGCCCCATGGCGAAACCGAAATCGACCAACGCGGCGTCGATCTGCGCGGGCAGGGCGCCTTCGAGCAGCAACCGCTCGATCGCGGCGGCGCGGACCTGCAGCATGCGGTTGCCGACAAAGCCGCGGCAGACGCCGACAATGACCGGCACCTTGCCGAGCTTACGGGCGAGCGCAAACATCGCCGCGAGAATGGCGGGATCGGTTGCCGTGGCGTTGACGATCTCCAGCAGCCGCATGACGTTGGCCGGGCTGAAGAAGTGCAGGCCGATCACCGCGCCGGGACGGCTGACCGAGGTCGCGATGTCGTTGATGTCGAGATAGGACGTATTGGTCGCCAGCACCGCGCCCGGTTTGGCGATGGCGTCGAGGTCGCGAAACACCGCCTTCTTGACGTCCATGTCCTCGAACACCGCCTCGACGATGAGGTCGGCATCCTTGGCGGCGGCCAGCGACGCCGCCGTCGAAATCAAACCAAGCCGCTTGGCTTTGTCATCCGCCGTGAGCCGGCCGCGCGCCACCGACGACTCATACTGCTTGTCGATACTGGCGCGCCCGCGCGCCACGGCGGTCGCGTCGGTGTCGATCAGCACGACGGCAATGCCGGCATTGGCGAAACACATGGCGATGCCGGTGCCCATGGTGCCGGCGCCGATCACGGCGGCCTGCGCGATGGCGCGCGGTTCGGCCGGCTTCAAGGCCGGATGCAAGGACGGGTGCAAGGCCGGATGCTTGGCGGCGGCGCGCTCGGCGAAGAACAGATAGCGCTGCGCCTTCGACTGCTCGCCGTTCATCAGTCGCGTGAAGGTGGCGCGTTCCTCGCGCATGGCCTCGGCAAACGGCAGCGTCGGCGCCAGCCGCAGCAGTTCGATGGCGGCCTTCGGCGCGTCGAGCCTTGCGCCGGCCCACGGCGCGACGATCGCAGCGTAAGCGTCGGGCTTGCCGCGCAATCCCGCGAGCTTATTCTCCATCTCGCTGACGCGCCGGATCGGCAGCGTGTCGCGCACGGCGCGCCGCGCGAAAGTGATGGCCGCGGGCAAGACGTCGCTCTCCGCAATCTCGTCGATCAGACCCACCTCCAACGCCAAAGGCGCGGCAATCGGACCGCCGGTCAGGATCATCGGCGCGGCGTGCTCCATGCCGATCAGGCGCGGCAGCCGCTGCGTGCCGCCGGCGCCGGGGATGAGGCCGAGCTTGATTTCGGGCAGGCCGAGCTTGGTCCGCGCGTCGGCGACGCGGAAATGGCAGGCCAGCGTCAGCTCCAGTCCGCCGCCCAGCACGGTGCCATGAACCGCCGCGACCAGCGGCTTGTCGATGTGTTCAAGCGTGGCGATGACGTCGAGCAAAATCGGAGATTGCGCCGGCTTGCCGAACTCGGAAATGTCGGCACCGGCGACGAAAGTGCGGCCGGCACAGGCAAAGACGATGGCGCTGACAGCGGCATCGGCGTCCGCTTCCCTCACCGCCGCCAGAAGCTGCGCGCGCACCGCGTGGCTCAGCGCATTGACCGGCGGATTGTCGATCGTAATGACGGCAACGTCGCCGTCGCGGCGCCAGGAAACGAGGCCGTTCATTTCCGGCCCACGGTCGCGAAACCTGCGATTTGTCCATATGCGACGGGCCTTGGCGGGCCGGCGGACAGGGTTCGTTCCGGTATTGGCAAACGACACCTCATAATGTAGGAGAAACGCCATATCCCCGCGGGCCCCCGGGCGCCGCGCTTTCAAACTATAACCCGTCCGGGCCGGTGCACAGCCGGGGGCAGGAATTCAGGGCAGGAGACGATCCGATGGCTGACAACAAGCTCAATGGCGCGCAGGTCATTGTCGACTATCTGATCCAGGAAAAAGTGCCGCAGGTGTTCGGCCTGTGTGGCCATGGCAATATCCAGTTCATCGACGCGCTGTACGAGCGCTCGTCCGAGATCAAGACCATCTCGACGCATCACGAAAGCGTCGCCGGCTTCATGGCGGACGTCTACTACCGCGTCTCCGGCAAGGCGACCGCGACCTTTACGTCCTGTGGCCCGGGCTCCGCGCAACTGCCGATCGCGCTGGCGACCGCCTATCTCGATTCCGTGCCGTTCCTGGCCGTGACCGGCAACGTGCCGACCAGCCAGTTCAACCGCGGCGCCTTCCAGGAAATGTACCGGCAGAACC
>CAITEM010000202.1 GCA_903891395.1 uncultured Hyphomicrobiales bacterium
CAGCTTGTCGTGGTTGACGCCGTAGACGACCGTGAGGTCGGCGTTGTCGGCGGGTGCCGAGACCAGCACGCGCTTGGCGCCCGCGGTCAGGTGCATCGAGGCTTTATCTTTGGCGGTGAAGATGCCGGTGCATTCCAATGCGATGTCGACGCCGAGATCCTTCCACGGCAGCGTGGTCGGGTCCTTGACCGCCGTCACCTTGATGGCGCCTTTGCCGACGCTGATGGTGTCGCCCTTGACAGTGACTTCGCCGGGAAAGCGGCCGTGGACTGAATCGAAGCGGAGAAGATGCGCGTTGGTTTCGACCGGGCCGAGAGCGTTGATACCGACGACTTCGATGTCGGTGCGGCCCGACTCGGCGATGGCGCGAAGGACGTTGCGGCCGATGCGGCCGAATCCATTGATGGCAACACGAACAGTCATTTCAAGTCGCTCCCGGTCAGTATGGCGTGGCCCCGGCGGGCCCGGCCTTAATATGGTGTCGCGTCAGCTCTTCCCAAGCTTGCGCATGGCTGCTTCCGCGACGGCATCGGCGGTGATGCCGAAATTCTTGTAAAGTTCCTTGAACGGCGCGCTGGCGCCGAACGAATTCATGCCGATGAAAACGCCGTCGGAACCAATGATGGCGTCCCAGCCCATGCGCACGGCGGCTTCGACGCCGATCTTGACCGGCGCATCGCCGATGACGGCGCGGCGCTTGTCCTCGGGCGCCTCCAGCAGCAGTTCGAAGCAGGGGATCGAAACGACGCGCGCGGCGACGCCCTTGGCGTCGAGCAGCTTCTTGGCGTCGAGCGCGATGGCCACTTCCGAACCAGTGGCGAAGATCGAGACTTGCGCTTTGCCCGAGGCGGCGGCGATCTCATAGGCACCGGCGGCGCAGCGGTTGGTCTCAAGGAAGTTCTGTGAGACCTGCGGCAGGTTCTGACGAGTCAGTGCCAGCACGCTCGGGCGGTCTTTCGCTTCAAGCGCCAGTTGCCAGCACTCGACGGTCTCGACCACGTCGCAGGGACGGAACACGAGCAAATTCGGGATCGCGCGCAGCGCGGCGAGATGTTCGACCGGCTGATGCGTCGGACCGTCTTCGCCGA
Organism: uncultured Hyphomicrobiales bacterium; assembly: GCA_903891395.1. Classification (GTDB taxonomy): domain Bacteria; phylum Pseudomonadota; class Alphaproteobacteria; order Rhizobiales; family Xanthobacteraceae; genus Pseudolabrys. The sequence goes on from CAITEM010000202.1 coordinate 1,089, forward strand.
GACCGATGGAGTCGTGTGTGAGAACGTGGATGACGCGCTCGCCCATCAGCGCCGCGAGGCGGATCGACGGCCGGCAGTAGTCCGAGAACACCAGGAAGCCGCCAGAGTAGGGAATGATGCCGCCGTGCAGCGTCATGCCGTTCATGGCGGCGGCCATGCCGTGCTCGCGGATGCCGTAGTGGATGAAGCGGCCCGAGAAATCGCCGGCTTTCATCGCCACCATCGACTTGGTGCGCGTGTTGTTGGAGCCAGTAAGGTCGGCCGAGCCGCCGATCATTTCCGGCAGCGCCGGGATCAGGGTCTCGAGCGCGAATTCGCAGGCGGTACGCGTGGCGATTTCCTTCGGCGCCGCGGCGAGCGACTGCTTCAGCGACTTTACCGCGTCGGCCAAAGCCTTGAACGGCAGTTCGCCCTTCATGCGGCGTTCGAACTCGGCGCGCGTGGCACCGTCGAGCGCGGCCATGCGCTTGTCCCACACGGCGTGCGCCTCTTTCGAGCGCGCGCCAGCGTCGCGCCAGCCTTTGAGAATGTCGTCGGGAATCTCGAACGGACCATGTGTCCAGCCGAGCTTCTCGCGCGTCAGCTTGATCTCGTCGCCGCCGAGCGGCGAGCCGTGCGACGACGACTTGCCGGCCTTGTTCGGCGAACCGAAGCCGATGGTCGTCTTGCAGGCGATCATGGTCGGCTTATCGGAAGTCTGCGCTTTCGTCAGCGCCGCGGCGATAGCCGCCGGATCGTGGCCGTCGACGCGCGAGGCGTTCCAGCCGCAGGCCTCGAAGCGCTTCACCTGGTCGGTCGAATCCGACAGCGACAGCGCGCCGTCGATCGAGATGCCGTTGTCGTCGAACAGCACGATCAGCTTGTTGAGCTTGAGGTGCCCGGCGAAGGCGATGGCCTCGTGGCTGATGCCTTCCATCAGGTCGCCGTCGGAGCACAGCACGTAGGTCTTGTGGTTCACCGCTTCGTCGCCGAACACCGCCGCCATGTGGCGCTCGGCGATCGCCATGCCGACGGCGGTGGCGATGCCCTGGCCGAGCGGGCCGGTGGTGGTCTC
>CAITEM010000203.1 GCA_903891395.1 uncultured Hyphomicrobiales bacterium
ACTTGACGCTATCGCCCTCTTTCTTGAGCCACTTGGCCAGGTTGCCCTTTTCCATCGTGGGCGAGAGCGCGGGCATGAGCACATCGATCGGCATGGGCGCTATTGTTTCCTACACTTGCTCTTTGCGCATGATCTTTTCCGAAAACCGGTTCCCACTTTTCGGGATCATGCGCGCGCTTTTCTTGAGTGAACGAACTAACGATAGATGTCGGTGTATAGCTCCGACACGTCCGGTTCTGGATCGTGGGTCGCGAACTCGGCCGCCTGGTTGATCAGTTCGCGAACCGAACCGTCGATCTTCTTGAGCGCCTCTTCATTGGCGAATTTCTTCTCGAGCACACGGTGACGCACCATGTCGATCGGGTCGTGCGCGTTGCGCACCTTATCGACTTCCTCACGTGTGCGGTATTTGGCCGGGTCCGACATCGAGTGACCGCGATAGCGGTAGGTCAGCATTTCCAGAATATACGGACCCTTGCCGGCGCGGCACCAGGCGACGGCCTTGTCGCCGGCAGCCTTTACCGCGCGCACGTCCATGCCGTCGACCTGCTCGCCCGGAATGTTGAACGACAGGCCGCGCCGCGACAGGTTCACTTCGGCCGAAGCACGGCTGATCGAGGTGCCCATGGCGTAGCGGTTGTTTTCGATGACGTAGATGGCCGGCAGCTTCCATAGCTCCGCCATGTTGAAGCTTTCGTAGACCTGGCCTTGGTTGGCGGCGCCATCGCCGAAATAGGTCACGCTCAGATTGTCATTGCCGCGGTAGTGGTTGGCGAAAGCCAGACCGGTGCCGAGCGGCACCTGGGCGCCGACGATGCCGTGACCGCCGTAGAAACCTTTGTCGACGCTGAACATGTGCATCGACCCGCCCTTGCCCTTGGAATAGCCATGGGTGCGGCCCGTGAGCTCGGCCATGACGCCCTTGGGGTCCATGCCGCAGGCGATCATGTGGCCGTGATCGCGGTAGCCGGTGATGACCTGGTCGCCGTCCTTGAGCGCCATCTGCATGCCGACCACCACGGCTTCCTGGCCGATGTAGAGGTGGCAAAAACCGCCAATCAGCCCCATGCCGTACATCTGGCCCGCTTTCTCTTCAAAGCGGCGGATGGTCAGCATGGTTTGGTAGGCGGCGAGGTCCTGTTCCTTGGAAAAATCAGGGATCGGCAACGTATTCGATTTGCCGGATACCGCCTGATCGCTCGAATTCATTTGGGCGACCGCCATTGGCACTCCCTGGACTTTTTTTGAAAACCGATTGGGCGTCGGCGAGGCTTTTTCAGACTCCCCAATAGCGTAAATTATGCGGCGGCGGAAGCGCGCGGCAGCCGTGCGGAATTGCGCAAAAGGTCCCGAATTTGGCTGAAAATTTCAAAGCCGCTTTTGGCCGAGCGGCAGCGCCCGTCTTAGTGGAGCAACATCGTCAGGTCGCGCGGATCGACGTAACCCAAGAGCGCCCGCGCCCGTTCATCCAGCATGTCAGGGTCGAGCCGGTCGGAGCGCAGCAAGGCGACCCGGCGTTCCCAAACCGCCCGTTCGGCTTTCACCTGGCGTAGCTCTTCCTGCACCGCCGTCATCTGCTGATCGAGGTCGATCTGCGCGCGCAGGCCATGATTGCCGGTGAAGGCATTGATGCCGAAATAGCCGATGAAGGCTGCCGCGAACGTATAAAGACCGAGCGCGGTTAAGATGGTGCGGCGACGCCGATTGGAGATCATCGCGCCAAGATGCGACAATCGCGTTAAAGCGGTTTTAACGCGGGTAAAATGGCGCTACCCGCCTCGGTGACCCAACGGAACTAAATCCGGTGCCGGACCTCGTTGAGCAGGAAATTGCCGAGCCGCTTGCCGCGGTTGCGCATGACCTTGAGCATGCCCTGATCGACGAAATAGGTCAGCAGGATCGAATCGCGGGTCTTCACCCGGTTATGCACCGGGTCGGCCGAGTGCCAGGTGTCGGTGCCGACGGCAAACGCATAGCCAGAGTTCGGCGCAAAGCGCATCTGCGTCGCCTTCGGCTTCGAGCCGTCCGGCAGCACATCGTGGAAGATGGTGCCGATGTCGGTATTGGCGTCGGTCTCCGGCAGATAAAACTGCACGGTGATGCCCTTCCAGCGCGTATCGGTATGCGGCGTGATCAGATAGCCCGGAATATCGCGGGTCAGGATCGGGATCGGGTACATGCCGACGTCCGCGAACGCCGCGCCGAAGCGCTTCGACAGGCCCGGCGCCAGGCGGCGGATAAAAGCCTGCTTGACCGGCTCGGAGCACAGCGCGCGGCCGACGACGTCCCATAGCGCGCGCTTCTCGGCCGGCAGGTTGCGGATGTATTCCGGAAACAGGTCGATCTTCACCCGCGTCGGGTTGCGTCCTGCACCTTGCTGCGGCCGTGCATGGGCCGGTAGTCGGACGAATCCGGCAACAGCCGCAAGATCTGGCTGTAGATGTCGTCGGGAAAGACGCGATCGAATTCCAGATGGAAGAATGGCTTCTCCACGGCGCGCGCTTCATCGACCGATTGCGCGACGAATGTGGCCAAGCGGTCGGCCGCCCTGCGGCGGTCATGGCGGGCAAGGTTGGTGGTCTGGTCCATCGCGGCTACCGGGTTATGTGGATTCGCGGCAATTTGCGGCGATTTGGGCGGCAATGCAAGCTGCCGCCCAATGCCGCTTTGGAACCGATCTCAGCGGTAAACCCTACGCCTTCAGCGCACTTCGCCCGGCAAATTTGGCCTGCGATCCCAGTTCCTGCTCGATGCGCAGCAACTGATTGTATTTCGCCGTGCGGTCGGAGCGCGCGAGCGAGCCGGTCTTGATCTGCCCGCAATTGGTGGCGACCGCGAGATCGGCGATGGTCGAATCCTCGGTCTCGCCCGAACGATGCGACATCACCGCGGTGTAGCCGGCCTTGTGCGCCATCTCGACGGCGGCGAGCGTCTCGGTCAACGTGCCGATCTGGTTGACCTTGATCAGCACCGAATTGGCGACGCCGTCCTTGATGCCTTTCGCGATGCGCGCGACGTTGGTGACGAACAGATCGTCGCCCACCAACTGGCATTTGCTGCCGATTTTCTGCGTCAGGATTTCCCAGCCGTCCCAGTCGTCTTCCGACATCGGGTCTTCGATAGAGACGATCGGATATTTGCCGACGAGTTCGGCAAGATAGTCGGACTGCTGCTGCGGCGTGCGGGTCTTGCCTTCGCCTTCGTAATTGTACTTGCCGTCCTTGAAGAACTCGGTCGCGGCGCAATCGAGCGACAGCATGACATCACCGCCCGGCTTGTAGCCGGCTTTGGTGATCGCCTGCATGACGAAGTCGAGCGCCGCTTCCGCCGACTTCAGGTTCGGCGCGAAGCCGCCCTCGTCGCCGACATTTGTATTGAGGCCGGCGGCCTTCAACTGCGCTTTCAAGACCTGGAAAATTTCGGAGCCGCAGCGCACCGCGTCCGAGAAGCTCGGCGCGCCGACCGGCATCACCATAAATTCCTGGAAGTCGATCGGGTTGTCCGCGTGCACGCCGCCGTTGACGATGTTCATCATCGGCACCGGCAGCAGCCGCGCCGCGGTACCACCGACGTAACGGTAGAGCGGCATCTGCTTGGCGATCGCGGCAGCCTTGGCGGCGGCCAGCGAAACGCCGAGAATGGCATTGGCGCCGAGACGCGCCTTGTTCGGGGTGCCGTCGAGCGAGATCAACGTCTCGTCGATCTGGGCCTGGGCTTCGGCGTCCATGCCGCCGATGGCGTCGAAGATCTCTGTGTTCACGGCGTCGACCGCCTTAAGCACGCCCTTGCCGCCGAAGCGCGCCTTGTCGCCATCGCGCAACTCGACCGCCTCGTGGGCGCCGGTCGAGGCGCCAGACGGCACCGCGGCGCGGCCGACTGAGCCGTCCTCCAGCACAACATCGACTTCGACGGTCGGATTGCCGCGGCTGTCGAGGATTTCGCGGCCGATAATGTCGATAATGGCGGTCATTGGGGTCCTTGGTCGTTCGGAGTTTTGCCGGGTTCTACAGGATCGATAACCCTCTTGTCATGCCCCGCCCGGGCAGGCATCCAAGGCGCTGAAACAGGTGCACATTCGATGGCAAAGAAGACACTGCAACTCGGCCGCCAGGTCCCGACCCCCGCTTCCCCCAAGGAGGCGATTCTCGACCGCGTGCCGAACCCGCATACCGATACCAATTATGTCGCGCGCTTTGTCGCTCCCGAATTCACGACCCTTTGCAAGATCACCGGCCAGCCGGACTTCGCGCATCTGGTCATCGATTATGTGCCGGCGAAGTACATTCTCGAATCCAAGTCGCTGAAGCTCTATCTCGTCAGCTTCCGCGATCAAGACGCATTCCACGAAGATTGCACGGTGGCGATTGGCAAACGGCTTTATGGTTTGCTCAAGCCGAAATGGCTGCGTATCGGCGGCTACTGGTATCCGCGCGGCGGCATCCCGATCGACGTGTTCTGGCAGGCCGGGAAATTACCGAAGGACGTCTGGGTACCGGACCAGGGCGTCGCGCCCTATCGGGGCCGCGGTTAATGCGGCGTCGCGTGCCGCAAACGTAGCGCGCAGATCCAACCTGTGGCCACGATCATCACCGCGCCGAACAAAAGCACCGGCACAAGGCCGATGGTGTCGAGGCCGATGCCGTAGATGACAGGTCCGATGGCCTGACCGAGAAAGAAGAACGCCGTGTGCGCCGACATCGCCGTGCCGCGCGCCTGCGGTGCAAGCTCGGTGACGTATACATGAATGCAGCCGTGCAGCATGTAGAAGCCGAAACCGAGCAGCATGAAATTCAGGAATTCGACCTGCCACGGCGCGCGCAACGCGATCACGCAGAGGCAGAACGCGATCACCATGCCGCCCGACGCCATCAGCCGCTTCTCGCCAAGCAGCGACAGCAAGCGTGACACGACGAAAGTGTAGGTGATGCCGCCGACAGCGAATCCCGCGATCACCAAACCGGCGATGGAGGCGCGCGTCTCGCCTTCCCGGCTCAGCATCACGGCCATATAGGGGAACACGCCGTACATGAAAACCGCTTCGACGAAGACAGCGCCGAAGCAATATTTGGCAAGCCGATTGCTAAAGATGGCGCGGTAGTTCGGCAGCAGCGTCGAGAGGTCGAAGCGGCCGGCCGTCTCGTTCATCCCGCGCAACGCCGGCACCGCGATGATCAAGGTCAGCAGACAGATCGAGCCAGTTGTCACGAACACGCCGCGCCAACCGAGCAAATCACCGATGACGCCCGACGCCGTGGCGCCGAGCAGATTGCCGGTGAGCGCCGCCGCCAGCACGCGGCCGATCGCGACCTGACGTTCGGCGATCGGAACCTGATCGGCGACCACCGCAAGCGCGATCGGGAACACGCCGCCACTCGCACAACCTGCCAGAATGCGCAGCGCCATCAATGTCTCGAAATTCGTGGCAAACCCGCTCGCCACGGAAGCGATCCCCAGCACGACCATGCAGACGATGATCAACAGCGTCTTGCTCAGCATGTCGGCAATGGCGCCGATCAGAGGCTGGATCAGCGCGTAAGGCAGTGTAAAGCCAGTCGACAGCAGTGCGGCAGTGGCCGGCGCAATATGCAGGCCGAGCGCGATCTGCGGAACGATCGGATCGACCGAACGCGAAAACAGCGAGGTCGCGAACACGACCAGCGCCATGATATTGATCACGCTTCCCATGAATTTTAGAGGTCCGCCCTCATCAGCGCACGGCCGGCAAAGATTTGGCCAGGCGGTCGAACGCGACCAACATGCGCAACAGCGGCTCCATCTCTTTCAGCGGCATCATGTTGGGACCATCGGACGGGGCTTTATCCGGATCCTGATGCGTTTCGATGAAGACGCCGGCAACGCCGACCGCGACCGCGGCGCGCGCCAGCACCGGCACAAATTCACGCTCGCCGCCCGAGGACGTGCCCTGCCCGCCCGGCTGCTGTACCGAATGCGTGGCGTCGAAGATCACGGGCGCTTGCATGCGCTTGAGAATCGGCAGCGCGCGCATGTCGGAGACCAACGTGTTGTAGCCGAACGAAACGCCGCGCTCGGTCACCAGCACGTTGCGGTTGCCCGCGCCGGTGATTTTCGCGACGACGTTTTGCATATCCCAGGGCGCGAGGAACTGGCCTTTCTTGACGTTCACGGCTTTGCTGGTTTTGGCGGCGGCGATCAGCAGATCGGTCTGGCGGCTGAGAAACGCCGGGATCTGCAACACGTCGACCGCCTGCGCGACACGCGCGCACTGCTCGGCGTCGTGGACGTCGGTAAGCACCGGAATTTTCAATGAATCGCGGATTTCGGCAAAGATGGGTAGCGCCGCGTCAAGGCCGATGCCGCGCTGCGCCGTCGCCGAGGTGCGATTGGCCTTGTCGAAAGACGTTTTGTAGACGAGCCCGAGGCCGACTTTGGCGGCGATCTCCTTGAGCGCCGTCGCCATCTCCAGCGCATGCGCGCGGCTTTCGAGCTGGCACGGCCCGGCGATGAGGGCCAACGGCAAGGCGTTGCCGAAGCGCACAGCGCCGACGGCGACTTCGGCGTTTGGGGTCAGGTTTTGGCTCACTATCGTCGGTCCCAGACTCGTTTCGGACGGGACCATGGGGCCGGTACGCCGCTCGGTCAACGGGCCGGTTCGAATAGCAGAAGAGCGCCCAAAGCGCTGTGTTTCCGAGCCGTCCAGGCGCCGGCAAAACGCAGCGCCGCGAGCTGAGGCCCCCGCGAGGTGTCCGGTGGCTCCGCTTCGAAAGCATCGGCGAAGGCCGCCGACGTCATCACTTCAATGGCGCCGTGCGACAGATCGATGACAAAGCCGTCGCCGGCATCGCGAACGTCCAATGCGCCGCTATAGGCCAGGAGGAAATCGCGATGCCGCGTTGGTGTCTTGGCCACCAGCACGACGCTGGCGATGCCTTTCACGCCATTGGCATGGTTCTGAAACGCCGGGTTCCAGAAGTTCTCCGGATAGTAATGCTGGCAAGCGCCGAAGCCTGTAGCGGGCGCCCCGGGATCGGCGGCGAAGATCAACGAGAACGCGAGATTGACGGGGGAGCCGTCCGGGCGCTTGCCCTCGCGCTCGAAATTGAAGACCTCGAAGTCGCCAATGCCCGCCGTGCGCCAAGCATCGCTGTCCGCCGTGGCGTCGGCGGAGTTCAGCAGGATCATCGCGAGCCCCTGCTCATGAGCCAGAAAGTCGCGGTGAAAGGCGCCGAAGGAAAACACATGTGGCGCGTGCGGCGTGATTTTTTCCGGCTCACCCACCGTCAGCAACTCGATGTAGCTACTGCCGAGCTGAATGATCCGGTTGTGCGTACCCCACGGGTGCTTATTGCGCGTGCCGACGGTAAAGCCGAGGCTTTCATAAAGCGCCGCCGCCGCGTCGAGATCGCGCACGGCATGGACGATGTGATCGAGACCGCGGGGCATTGCTCATGATGTCGCAGTCGCCGTCAAAAACAAAATGGCCGCGGCGGAGCGAGCTCCGGACCGCGGCCAAGCTTGCCTGTCTACTTTATTTTTTCCTCGATGTGTGGACCGGCTTGGGGCATTCGCGCCAATAACCGAAGCCGTTGTCGTTATTCGTCGATACCCAGCACTGATTGCCCGCCTGAACGGGGCCGCCGGCATAGTGAACGTCGTCGGCGCGAGCGGACGTCGTCGCAGCCAGGCCGCAGAGCGCGAGCGCGGCGACAGCAGTCATCATGGTGCGCATTTCGTTTTCCCCTTTGTTGTGATGAACGAGCGCCGCGACCAAAATGTTTCCGTCCGTCATAAACAAATAAATTTCTCGCCAATTACCGATCCGTAATAGTCGCATTCGTGCAGTGAAAATGCTGATACGAAAATGGTTTAGCGTGCGGGCGTAAGCCGCCCGTCAATGCGTCTCGCGCACAGCAGACATCGTTCGACTGCAGACGTGCAGTGCAAAGAAGCAACATCGAATTTTATGAGCGATAAATTTAAACGAGCCGGCTCTGCTCGAGCGCCGCTTCGACGAACGACGCGAACAGCGGATGTGGCTCGAACGGCCGCGACTTCAGTTCCGGATGGAACTGCACGCCGATGAACCAAGGATGGTCTTCGTATTCGACGATCTCTGGCAGAATGCCGTCCGGCGACATGCCCGAGAAACGCATGCCGTGCTGCTCGAGGCGGCCTTTATAGGCGGTGTTGACCTCGTAGCGGTGACGGTGCCGTTCGAAAATATCGGTCGAACCGTAAATCTGCGCGACGCGGCTGCCGCGCATCAGCATCGCCTCATAAGCGCCGAGCCGCATGGTGCCGCCGAGATCGCCGCCGTCCATGCGCTTCTGCAATTCATTGCCTTTGAGCCATTCGGTCATCAAGCCAACCAAAGGCTCCGGCGTCGGGCCGAACTCGGTTGAGTTCGCCAGTTCGATGCCACACAGATTGCGCGCCGCTTCCACCACCGCCATCTGCATGCCGAAACAAATGCCGAAATATGGCACATTGCGCTCGCGCGCGAACTGCGCCGCCTTGATCTTGCCCTCGGCGCCACGCTGGCCGAAGCCGCCCGGCACCAGAATACCGTTGACGTGCTCCAGGAACGGCGTTGGGTCTTCGTTCTCGAAGACTTCCGACTCGATCCAGTCGAGGTTGACCTTGACCTTGTTGGCGATGCCGCCATGCGACAGCGCTTCGGTCAGCGACTTATACGCATCCTTCATGCCGGTATATTTGCCGACAATGGCGATGGTGACGTCGCCTTCGGGATTGCGGATGCGTTCGTTGATGGTGTGCCATCGCGCCAGTTCCGGCGGTGCCTTTGCCTCGAGTCCGAAGGCCGCCAGCACTTCGTTGTCGAGGCCGGCGGCGTGATAGGCCTCCGGCACGGCGTAAATGTTGTCGACGTCGCGCGCCTCGATGACGGCGCTTTCGCGCACATTGCAGAACAGCGCCAGCTTGCGGCGTTCGCCTTCCGGGATAGCACGATCAGTGCGGCACAGCAGGATGTCGGGCTGAATGCCAATCGAGCGCAATTCCTTGACTGAATGCTGCGTCGGCTTGGTCTTGAGTTCGCCGGCGCTCGGAATGAACGGCAGCAACGTCAGGTGCACATAGACGGCATGGTTGCGCGGCAGATCGTTGCCGAGTTGACGGATGGCCTCGAAGAACGGCAGACCTTCGATGTCGCCGACGGTACCGCCGACCTCGACCAGCACGAAATCGAAATCGTCATTGCCGTCGCGGACAAAGTCCTTGATGGCGTTGGTGACGTGCGGGATCACCTGGATGGTGGCGCCGAGATAGTCGCCGCGCCGCTCCTTGGTGAGGATGTCCTGGTAGATACGGCCGGTGGTGATGTTGTCTTGGCGGGTCGCCGGACGGCCGGTGAACCGCTCATAGTGGCCGAGGTCGAGGTCAGTCTCGGCGCCGTCGTCCGTTACGAACACCTCGCCGTGCTGATACGGCGACATCGTGCCGGGATCGACGTTGAGATAGGGGTCGAGCTTGCGCAGCCGCACCTTGTAGCCGCGCGACTGCAACACCGCGCCGAGCGCGGCTGAAGCGAGACCTTTACCCAAGGATGAAACCACGCCGCCGGTGATGAAGATGTACCGCGCCATGGGGCCTAACCTCTAAACGCCGCGAATCGATTCGACGAGCGCGAAAAACGACGGTCCGCTTGGCGCCTGTGGGTAGACCGAAAACTGCCAATTATTTCTGTGGCTTGAAGAAAGAAATTCATGTCGTTTACGAGACAATCCATAGACTGCAACCGGCCTCAATCACGTCCATAACGCGGAAGGGCCGGTTTCCCGGCCCTTCGGGGGTAGCTATTTCGACTGCGGGACCTGAGGCCCAGAGGGCGCCGGCGGCGTCGCTGGCCCGCCCTGCAATTGCTTGAGCAGACCGCCCTCACCGCCGAGCGGGGCGCCCTGCGACGCCGGACTGCTCGGACCACCCTGAATGATCGAGGTCGGCGCGCGGTTGAAGCCCGCCAGAATCGACAGAATGAGGCTGGTCACGAAGAACAAACCGGCCAGCGACCAGGTAGTCGTGGTCAGGACGTTGCCGGTGCCGCGGCTGGACATGAAGCTACCGCCGCCGGAACCGCCCATGCCAAGGCCGCCGCCTTCGGAACGCTGCAGCAGCACCACGCCGATCAGGGCGAGCACCAGCATCAGGTGGATGACGATTATGACGTGCTGCATCAGTTAATCCGTTCAAACACTGCCGCTCCGGGCGTATTACCCAGTCGGCTTCCGCCAGTCATATAGGAATTCGCGGCGGTCTCTACACGATAGCGCCGGAATTTTCTACCCCGGTGGCCTTCAGGCGTAAACGCTTGCGATTCCGAGGAAATCCGCTGCCTTAAGGCTGGCGCCGCCAACCAGAGCGCCGTTCACATTGGCCAGGCCGAGCAGTTCCTTCGCATTCGAAGGCTATACAGAACCACAGTAGAGGATGCGTGTCGCGGCACCCGCCGCGCCGTAACGTTCGGCGAGCTTCGTGCGAATGAAGGCGTGAACCTCGGCAACATCGGCAGGCGTGGGCGTTAAACCGGTGCCGATGGCCCAGACCGGTTCGTAGGCGATCACCAGATTGGCCGCCGTGGCTGCTTCCGGCAACGAGCCGTCCAATTGGCCGCCGACCACCGCCAGGGTGTCACCCGCCTCGCGCTGGGCGCGCTGCTCGCCAACGCAGACAATGGCGGTGAGGCCGGCGCGATGGGCCGCCACGGCCTTCGCGCGCACCTGGACGTCGGTCTCGTGGTGGTCCGTGCGGCGTTCGGAATGGCCGACGATGACGGCGCTGGCGCCGGCGTCCTTGAGCATCTCGGCGGCGATATCGCCGGTGTGGGCGCCAGAGGCGTTGGCGTGGCAGTCCTGACCGCCCAGGAAGAGTTTCGACCCCTTCGACGCCCAGGCGAACGGTGCCAGCAAGGTCGCCGGCGGGCACACCATCAAGTCGGCCTTGGCGGCCAGCGGCTCAGCGCCCGCCTTGATGAGGTTCAACTCGGCCATCGAGGCCGCGAGTCCATTCATCTTCCAGTTGCCCGCGACCAAAGGGCGCAAAGTGCCTGCCGCCATCGTATTCTCCCGTTTGACGTGCGGTTACCAGACCCGTTCCAGCGGCGCCAGAGCGGGTGCGGCTTAAAGCCGATCCTTCTTGAGTTGCAAGCATTTGGCCCGCTCCCTATAAGGGCGCCACCACCCCTTATTCGAACGATCACCACCGGCCAGGACAAGGCACGCATGCTTCGCGGTATTCACAAGGCCTCATCGACCTGGCTCGGCAAGGCCATCATGGCCATCGTCATGGGCGGCCTGATCGTCAGCTTCGCGATCTGGGGCATCGGCGATATTTTCCGCGGCTTCGGCGCCAATTCGGTGGCCAAGATCGGCGGCACGGAAATCTCGATCGAGCAGTTCCGCCAGTATTACACAGACCAGTTGCAGCGCGTGAGCCGCCAGCTGGGCCGCCCGATCTCGCCGGACCAGGCGCGCGAGGCCGGCATCGACCGACAGTTGCTCGGCCAATTGGTGGCTGAGACGACGCTCGACGATCAGGCCAAGTCGATGCGGCTCGGCCTAGCCGATGCCGACATCGCCCAGCGCATCGTTGCCGATCAGAGCTTCTGGGGACCGAACGGCCAGTTCGACCGCTCGCGGTTCGTCGAGACGATCCGCCAGGCTGGTTTCACCGAAGGCCGCTACGTTACCGAGCAACGCAACGTGCTGCTGCGCCGCCAGATCGCGCAGAGCATCAGCGGTGACTTGCGCGTGCCGACGACGATGCTGACCGCCATCAACCAGTTCCAGAACGAGAAGCGCACCATCGAATACATCGCGCTCAACGCGGCACAGGCGGGCGACATCCCGGCGCCGACGCCGGAGCAACTCACCAAGTATTTCGACGATCGCAAAGTTCTGTTCCGCGCGCCGGAATATCGCAAGCTGACTTTGCTGTCGCTGACGCCGGCCGAGATCGCCAAGCCGGATGCGGTCACCGAGGCCGACGCCAAGCTTTATTACGACCAGCATCTGACGAATTACGGCACGCCGGAAAAGCGCGAGCTGCGCCAGATGGTATTTACGAATGCCGAAGAAGCCGCCGCCGCGCACGACCGGCTGGCCAAAGGCCTGAGCTTTGCCGATCTGGCCAAGGAACGCGGCCTGAAGGACACCGACACCGACGTCGGTCTGGTGGCGAAAGCTGACATCATCGATCCGGCGGCGGCCGATGCGGCCTTTGCCTTGAAGTCCGGAGACCTCAGCGCGCCGGTCAAAGGACAGTTCGGCACGCTGCTGATCCAGGTCGGCAAGATCGAGCCCGGCACGCAGAAGACGTACGAAGAAGTCGCTTCCGAGATCAAAAAGGACATCGCAGAAGCGCGCGCCAGAACTGAGATCAGCGCACTGCGCGACAAGATCGAGGACGAGCGCGCCGCCGGTTCGACGCTGACCGAGACCGCCAAGAAGCTCAATCTCAAATCGGTGACTTACGACGCCGTCGACCGCACCGGGCGCGGTCCCGACGGCCAGCCCATCGCGGGGCTGCCGAAGGCGCCGGATGTGATCACGCCCGCCTTCTCGACCGATGTCGGCGTCGACACTGACGCGCTGCAAATCGCGGGGGGCGGTTTTCTTTGGTACGACGTCGGCGGCATCACGCGCTCGCGCGACCGCACGCTCGAAGAGGTCAAGGACCTGGTTGCGTTGCGCTGGCGCGAGGAAGAGGCCGCCACCCGGCTGCGCGCGAAGGCCGACGACATGGTCGCCAAACTCAAGGCCGGCACCACACTGGCGGACATCGCCAAGGAGATCGGCTTCACCGTCGGCTCGACCGCGGGCATTCAGCGCGCCAAACCGACGCCGCAGACGCCGGCCAAACTGATCGAGGCTGTCTTCAAAACTCCCAAAGACGCGCCCGGCACCAGCGAAGGCGACAGCCAGACGCAACGTTTCGTCTTCCGCGTCATCGACGTGGTGGACCCGACGCTTGACGAGGCTTCGCCCGAAACCAAGCAACTGTCCTCGACGCTGCAGAACTCCTACGCTGACGACATCATCGGCGAATACATCGGCAAGCTCGAAGCCGACATTGGCGTCAAGATCAATCAGCAGGCATTGAGCCAGGTCGTCGGCGGCGGCACGCCCGCGCCATAAGTTCAGACTTAAAGTTAGACTTTGCCCATGCAGATCGAGCCGACGGAAAGCGCCTTCGCCGAACGTTACGGCCACGGTCAGGCGCAGGTCGTATGGACCACGCTGGTCGCCGACCTGGAGACGCCGGTCTCGGCGTTCCTGAAACTCGGCGGCGGCAAGGCGATGAGCTTTCTGCTGGAGTCGGTCGAAGGCGGCGCGGTGCGCGGCCGCCACTCCATCATCGGCATCGAGCCGGATCTGATCTGGCGCTCCAACGGCCGCAAGGCTGAAGTGAACCGTGCAGCGCGCATCAAGCCCGACACCTTCGTGGCCTGCCCCGACGCGCCGCTCGACGCCTTGCGTGCGCTGATTGCGGAAAGCCGTATCGAATTGCCCGACAGCCTGCCGCCGATGGCGGCCGGCGTGTTCGGCTATCTCGGCTACGACATGGTGCGGCTGATGGAAGAGTTGCCGCCAGCCAATCCCGATCCGATCGGCATTCCCGACGCGGTGCTGGTGCGGCCAACCATCATCGTCGTATTCGACGCGGTGAAGGATTCCATCACCATCGTAACGCCGGTGCGGCCGGAGCCGGGCGTCGACGCCAAGACCGCGTTGACGCGCGCGATGGAGCGGCTGTCCGGCGTCGTCGACAGCCTCGACCGGCCGCTCGACAAATCGATGGTCGAATTCGATCCCGGTCCGCTCGACGTGCCGCCGCAATCCAACACCACGCCGGCCGAATACCGGACGATGGTGCTGAAGGCGAAAGAATACATCGCCGCCGGCGACGCCTTCCAGATCGTGCTGGCGCAACGTTTCGAAGCGCCTTTCACGCTGCCGCCTTTTTCACTCTATCGCGCCCTGCGGCGCACCAATCCATCGCCTTATCTCTATTTCCTCGACTTCGGCGGCTTCGCGGTTGCCGGCTCCAGCCCGGAAATCCTGGTCAAGGTCAGCGGCGAGAAAGTCACGATCCGCCCGATTGCCGGGACGCGCGCGCGTGGCGCCACGCCGCATGAAGACAACGCGCTGGAAGCCGAATTGCTCGCCGATCCGAAGGAACGCGCCGAGCATTTGATGTTGCTCGATCTCGGCCGCAACGACGTCGGCCGCGTCGCCCAGATCGGCACGGTCGCCGTCACCGACCAATTCTTCGTCGAGCGCTACAGCCACGTCATGCACATCGTCTCCAACGTCGAGGGCAAACTGCGCCCCGACTGCGATGCGCTCGACGCGCTGGCCGCCGGCTTTCCAGCCGGTACTGTGTCGGGCGCGCCGAAAGTGCGCGCCATGCAGATCATCGACGAGCTGGAGAAAGAGAAGCGCGGGCTCTATGCCGGCTGCGTCGGCTATTTCTCCGCCGCCGGCGAGATGGACACCTGCATCGTGCTGCGCACCGCGCTGGTGAAAGACGGCACCATGTATGTGCAGGCCGGTGCCGGCATTGTCGCGGATTCAAACCCCGAAGGCGAGCAACAGGAATGCGTCAACAAGGCCAAGGCACTGTTTCGCGCCGCCGAGGAAGCCCGTAGATTTGCCAGTGCCGCCCGGCGCGGCCAGTAACGTGGAGCACGCCCCATGAGCCACGACCATTCGCATGACGAGCCCAAGTGGAAACACGATGGCGTGCGCGTCATTCCGGGCAATTCGCTCGACCCCAACACCGCGCAGACGCCGGGCATGGACCGCAAGGCCG
>CAITEM010000204.1 GCA_903891395.1 uncultured Hyphomicrobiales bacterium
CATGACAAAGTCGGTGAACGTACCGCCGACATCGACGCCGAGGCGTATCCGCCCCTGAATTTCCGCCATCACTCGGCGTCCCCCCAGCCGTAGTCGCGAACTGCCGCGTCCATTGAGATAAAGCCCAGCCTGAGGTCATCAGAAACCGCCGCCCGGTCGCGCGACTTGGCGTCGCCAACGCCACCGCCACCGGGACATGAGAACTCGAAGATATCACCTTTCTTTAAGGAAACGCGCCCCTTCGGAGACAAGGCTTGTTGGCTATTCACCATTCGGAGCGTTGCCTTCGCGCCGGGCCCACCACCGTGATTTCCTTTAGGCGCTCGCATCGTCCGCTCCATCAGGATCGAAACGTCAGTCGCTCCGTCTGCGAGCACTTCATAAGAAATCGTCTGGCCCAGGCCGCCGCGATAAGCTCCTGGTCCCCCAGAGTCGATGGTCAGCTCTTTGCGCTGTACCAGGACTGGGATATCGCTCTCGACCACCTCAACAGACGAAGCGCCGGAATTTGTCGGAAATGTCGTGCACGGCAAACCGTCTTGATCGAGACGAGCGCCCATGCCCCCGCTGGCGAACAGCAGGATGGAGTATTTACTTCCGTCAAAACGATGGCCCGCAAACAGTGTCCGGTTCGAAGGCGCGCCGCATTCCGCGATAACCTTGCCGGGCGCGGCTTGACTAAGCGCATTGAATACAGCCGCGTGGATGTAATGGGTCGTCAATTGCCGCGCATTGACCGGCGCGGGTCGTGTGCAATTCAAAATCGACCCTTCCGGGGCAGACACAGCGATTGGCCGAAACGCACCCTGATTGTTCGGTATTTCCGGGTTAATCGCGCACTTGATGTTGTAACAAGTATGCGCGAACGTCGAATTATAGACGACGTTCACGCCTCGCCCGACCTGAGCCGTCGTCCCGCTGTAATCGCAATGAAGATTGTCGCCTTGAACGTTGATCGCGATTTGCAACTTGGCAGGAGCGCCATTGATATCGTCCATCTCGACGGAGCCACGATAAGTCCCGTCAGGCAGTGCCCGGATGGCCTGCCGCATACTCAGTTCCGACCGATCGTGGATTTTCGCCCCGATGTCCTTCCAGTCGTCAACGCCGTATTCGTCCATCAGGTCAACAAGACGACGCGCCATTACGTGTGTCGACGCCAGTTCGGCAAGCAGATCGCCCAGCGTGAGGTCTGGCGTCCTGACATTGGCGCGAATGATGTCGAACAGCAGCTCGTTCGGGCGGCCTTCGGCGTAGAGCTTGCACACAGGGACCGCAAGGCCCTCCTCGAAAAGCTCCTTGGAGTCGGCCGAGTAAAGAACCCCTCCGATATCGGGCATATGGGCGATGGCGCCCGCGAATGCGACCAGGCGTCCTTTATAAAAAACCGGAGTGGCGACAGTAAAATCAGGATAATGGCCGGTGCCCAGCCACGGATCGTTTGTGATCACGGCGTCGCCAGGACGCCAGGTCTCGTGCGGAAATTTCTTAAGAAAATGCCGCATTGTGCGCGGCAGCGTTCCGCAGAAGACGGGGACAGTTACGGCGTTCTGCGCAAGTGAATCACCATTGGCGTCGAGCAAAACGCAGGAGAAATCTTTAGATTCACGCACGATGGGCGAGAACGACGTCCTGACGAGTGCGTTGCCGGCCTCGTCGGCAATCGCCACGAGCCGCGCCCATATCATCTCCAAGGCAAAGGGATCACTCTCGAGCCTTGCCGCTTCTGCCATACGCTCAAACCCTTTGCCGTCGTTCGCTAAGGTGTGGGATTACACGCGCGCAGATAGCTCGCCTTAGAGCACTTCCTGCCCTCAAAAGGTTCTTAGTCCTGAACCTTGATGTCCGCCTTCTTGGCGACGTCAGCCC
>CAITEM010000205.1 GCA_903891395.1 uncultured Hyphomicrobiales bacterium
CGACGTGGTGATCATCAATCATCCGGAGATCGAGCCTTCGGGCGCCGGCGAACCCTCGATCCGCCCGGTGGCGGCGGCGATCGCCAACGCCATCTTCGACGCCACCGGCGTGCGCATCCGCCGCGTGCCGTTCTCGCCGGAGCGGGTGAAGGCAGCGCTGTCGTAAGAAACAGCGACTAATCGGCCTCATGGTGAGGAGCGCCTCTTGGCGCGTCTTGAACCATGGGGCCGCCCATCCTTCGAGACGCATCGCTACGCGATGCTCCTCAGGATGAGGCAGAAAATTACGCCAACCTTTTAATGCTCCCCCGCGCCGCGGCGATCACCAGCGGCACCGCGGCGTCGTTGTTGGGGGCCATGATGTGAACCCCGGCAACCTGGGGAATATCGGCAAGTTCGCGGATAATATCGACGCAAATAGCGCGGCCCTCGGCGGCGGGATCGCTCGCCGCCTCCATGCGCGCGATCATCGCGTCGGGAATGATCGCACCGTAGAGTTTGTCCTTGATCCAGCGCGCCGACTTGGCCGACCGCAGCGGCACGATGCCAATGAGGAATTTCAGTCTGCCGCCGAGGCCATGCTCCTCCAGCCGCGCCATGTAACGGCGCAGCACCCCGGCATCCATGCAGAACTGCGTCTGGATGAATTGCGCGCCGGCATCGAGCTTGGCCTGCAGGCTCGCCGGCGCCCAGCCGTCCGGCGGATCGATCGGATTGTCGGCGCCGCCGAGATAGAACGGCGCGCTGCCGGTAATCTTGCGGCCCGACGGCAATTCGCCCGTGTCGCGCAGCCGCCGCGCCGTATCCATCAACTGCCGCGCGTCGAGATCGAACACCGCCTTGGCGTCAGGCTGGTCGCCGGCGCTCGGGTCGTCGCCGCGCAGCATCAGCAGGTTGCGCACGCCGCAAGCGGCGGCGCCAAGCAGATCGCTCTGCAAAGCAATGCGGTTGCGGTCGCGGCAGGTGATCTGCAGCACCGGCTCGATGCCCTGCTCGACCAAGATGATCGCGGACGCCAGCGCGCTCAGATGCGGACGCGCGCCCGCGCCGTCGGTGACGTTGACCGCGTCGGCCAGACCTTTCAGCGGCAGCGCCTTGTCGAGCAATTCGTCGCGCGACGCCGACACCGGCGGCGTCACCTCCGCGGTGATGACAAAACCTCCGGCCTCAAGCTTTTGCTGCAGGGTCATGGAAATCCAGTCGCAAAATACAGTAGACCTTGCAAGCACAACAATGAGACATTGTTGCCCATCGCTTATGTGGGCAGTGGGCCATCATGATTCAGACGGCAAAATCACTCGACGACGCGCTCGGCGCCATCACCGATGGCTGCATGGTCGTTGTCCCACGAGAAGTGTCGGGCGTGCCGATGGAAGCAACGCGCGCACTGATCCGTCGCGGCGTGAAGAAGCTGCATCTGGTGGCGCTGCCGACGTCGAGCATTCAGGCCGACATGCTGATCGGCGCCGGCTGCGTCGAGACGCTGGAGACGTCCGCCGTCAGCCTCGGCGAATACGGCCCGGCGCCGCGTTTCACCGCGGCGCTCATTGCCGGCACGATCACGATGAAGGACGCCACCTGCCCCGCGCTGCACACGGCGTTGCAGGCAGCGGAAAAAGGCGTGCCGTTCATGCCGTTGCGCGGGCTGATCGGCTCCGACATTCTGAAATATCGCGACGACTGGAAAGTGATCGACAGTCCGTTCGGGCAAGAATCTGGGCAAGCCGATCCCATCGTGCTGCTGCCGGCGATTAAACCCGACGTGGCGCTGATCCATGCGCCGATGG
Organism: uncultured Hyphomicrobiales bacterium; assembly: GCA_903891395.1. Classification (GTDB taxonomy): domain Bacteria; phylum Pseudomonadota; class Alphaproteobacteria; order Rhizobiales; family Xanthobacteraceae; genus Pseudolabrys. The sequence goes on from CAITEM010000205.1 coordinate 1,788, forward strand.
CCGACCGTTTCGGCAATGTCTGGATCGGCCGGCAGCGCGAACTCGCGACCATGGCCCATGCGTCGGACAAGACCATCGCCACCGTCGAGAAAATTATCGACGGCAATCTGCTTGAGGACCCGGTGATGGCGGCAGGCACCTTGCCCGGTTTCTATGTTGACAGCGTCGTGGTCGCCGAACGCGGCGCCTGGCCGCTCGGCTTGCCGGATTTTTATTCGGCCGACGGCGATCATCTCGCCGAATACGCAAAGATGGCGGCAACGCCGGAAGGCTTCGCGCAATATCTGGACAAGCATGTGTATGCCAAACGCGCCGCGTGATTTCCTTTCTTATCCCTCCCCCACAGGGGGAGGGTGGGCAGCGAAGCTGACCGGGTGGGGGCGTTTCGCGCGCGCATCGACCTTGACCCCACCCGGCTCCGCGCTCGCGCGCGGAGCCACCCTCCCCTTTCAGGGGAGGGATTAAGTGGAATTCCGTCCCGAAGAACTCCTCGCCGACGTCATCGCCGGATTGATCGGCGATGTACGGCACGTCGCCGTCGGCAATGCGTCGCCGATTCCAGCGACCGCCTCGCTGCTGGCGCGCGAGCGCAATGGAAATGGGCGGCCTTACGTGTCGCTGCTGCAAAGCCGCAAGCACAATTTTTTCACCGACGGCGCGCGCGAATTGTTCGACTGCGCCGGTCAGGGCCGCATCGACGTGTTCTTCCTGTCGGGCGGACA